>QNXU01000215.1 GCA_003973485.1 Bacteroidota bacterium
CTCTTCAAATCCTTTTTCTATGTAAATATCTCGTATTTCTTGTTCTTCAGTTTCAGGCATGTTTTCTACTTCCCAATATTCAATAGCCTTTTGTTTTTCAAAATTTTGTTTTTCGGATTTGGCAGACATATAGGCTCCAATTGACATGGAAAATCCATCTGCAAAAAGATTAGCAAAGCCTAGGATAATAATAACGGCATTATCTAAGCCTGCACCAACAGCGCCTGCAACCACCGCAAATGTGGTGATACTTCCATCAATTCCCCCATATACAAATTCGGATAAATAGTTTTGATGCTTACCTAAAAAGCTACTTTTCTGATGAATAAATTCCTCTTTATTTTCCATAGTGGAACAATATAGATTTTTTCAACCTAAAAACAGAATGGAAAATTAATTTTAAGAGGAGAGACATTCTTAAATGTAAAGGATGGGTTTTCAGTCCCACCTTTAATTGATTAAGCAAAATTGAGTAGCAGTACAATTACAGCCATCACAACAATAATTCCAATTACCACAGGCCAGTTTACTTGTTCTTCATCAGGCGGAGTGGCAATGTTTTGATTTTTAATTTTCATTTTATTTTAATCACAGAAAGTACTGTAATAAGCACTTTTACGGATAGAACGTAAAAAGGTGAGATGATTTGGGATGAATATTTTTTGATCAAATACGACATTTGTCGTGAATTAATTTGGATATTACGACAATTGTCGTTTAATTGCTAACAAATTAGAAATAAAGATGAGTAATCTAAAGCAAAAACCTTCTGAAGCAGAGCTCGAAATTCTTCAAGAATTATGGGATAAGCCAGGTCTGACAGTTAGTGAAATTCACCAAAAATTAGAGGCAAGAAAGCAAGTGGGTTACACTACCACTTTGAAGCAAATGCAACGCATGCATGATAAAGGAATGCTAAGCAGAAAAAAAGAAGGTAAACTTTTTATTTATTTTTCTGAACTTGATGAACAGCTTGTCAAGAATTCAATATTTAGCAAACTATCAGAGACCCTCTTTAAAGGTTCCGCTAAAGATATGATGATGCATTTATTGGGAAACCAAAAAACTACTCAAGAAGAACTTCAAGAGCTAAAACAATGGATTGAAGATAAAGAGAAAGGAGGTTTAACATGATGGTCTTATTAAAATCTTCAATCATTCAGTTATTAGGTATTTGGGTGGCAGTCAGCTGTCTAAGTGGACTACTAATTTTTCTTATCCTAAAATTTTTTGATATCATTTTCTCAAATCAATCCTCTACTGATAAGTATCATAAAAATATAGTAGCCGTTTTGTTCTTCTTTTTTATAAATATGGCGGCAACTTTTTATGTTCATGAATACTCCTTTCAGAATGAAAAACAAAAGGTATTCATCACCGAATCGGCTAAAATTTCTAGCGATTCTACTGCTGAAGTATCAGTCGAAGAAAATAGGAATGAACTAGTTATTTCTAATCTAAAAAGGAATGAGCAATTCAGCTTGGAATCCTTACTTAAATATCTAGGGATTTTCTGGATGATAGGTGCCATTGTTTTTACAATAAAAATGATGGGAGGCTATTTTTATACTCGATCCTTAATAATGTCCTCCCAGCAAAGTATTCCTGAAAAATGGAGTCATTTTATAATTGACAAACTTGAAAAATTAAATATTAAAAAAGATGTAAAAGTCTTTGAGAGCTCTAGCATCAATTCTGTCTTTACTTTTGGTTTTTTCAAACCAATGATTGTACTGCCAATTGGTTTTTTCACCACTATTCCACAAGAGCAAATTGAGGCAGTTTTATGGCATGAATTGTATCATATTAAGTACAAAGATTATTTGGTTAATTTAATGACCATGACTTTTGAGATTATCTTCTTTTATCACCCAGTAATGTGGTGGCTTTCAAAGAATATTAGAATAGAACGAGAAAACAGATGTGATGACCAAGTCACAAAATTAACGGATAAGAAAGTTTATGCACATGCCTTGCTTAATATGGAGAGCTACAGGCAGTCACTAAGCTATGCTATTCCTTTTTCAACTAAACCATCTAACCTTAAAATGAGAATTATGAGAATTTTTGAACAAAAACCTGAACGAAATATGGGTTTAAAGCCCTTTTTAAGCATTTTAGTGCTAGTTGTTTTTCTAATGAGCTTCACTTTTTACAAACTAGAACAGCCTAAAACTAGATCAGAATCCTCACAAAAAAAGTTGTTGAAAGAAACAAAAGTGGGTGCTGGTGACTTGAGAAAATCAAGTGAGGACGTACTATTTAAATCAGAAAATAGTCATCTGGGAGTTGTTTTAGAAATGACACAAAATACACTGATTGCAAAATCAGAAAATAAGAATGTAAAATTAGTCCTAGATGGAAAATCTAAAGCATTAAATAAATTATATCCATTTGGTGAGAATCAAATTGCCACCATGTTTACGGTTGAAAAAGAAGCATCTTACTATTTTTTCACTAGAAAATATTTCGAAAATCATGATAGAGAAAAGTGGGAAAAAGATCATGAAAATAGAAATACTTATGTGTTTGACCGTTCTACAGAATTTTTTACATTCCAACCAGCGAAAAAATCTTCAAATGAATCTAAAGTCTTTACCAATGAGCGTTCGAAGCAAATTTCTAGCAATACCGTAAATAACTCAACACTTTTACATAAGCTGAATATCAAATCACCTAATCTTTCTAGCTTCGAAATATTTGGACCTTTAACGATTAGTTCTGGAGATAGCTCCCAGTTAATAGATTCTACTAATTTGGAATTATTAAAAAAACTAGTAAAGAAATACGATTCTGATGAAGATGCAGAGGTTGAAATTAAAATCGATGGTAAAACATTAGCAGAAGGAGCTAATATTAAAAAAGCATTAGGGGTTAGGGAAATTATGAAAATAAAAATTGTGGCTCCTTCAAAAGATGCTGAAACTGGATTAATTGAGATTTATACAAAAGCAGTCCTTGATAGTTCCGATAGTAAACGTTCCGATAAAAGTCAAATTGAAAATATTGATACTTTTGAAGAAGAACAAGCTGATTCTATCCAAGTATATTTTGAATCTAAAAAACTTAATTATTCTGGACAGGTGAAATATAATGCCACAAAAACTAGTGTTTTGGACGCCTTAGGATTTTCAGATGATGATCCTTTATTTGTTTTAGATGGGAAAATAGTGGGTTCAAAATTTAATATTAAAAACATTAAGCCGAATAACATTGAAAGGATTAATGTCCTCAAAGATAAAAAAGCAATTGATAAGTATGGAGATAAGGCTAAGAATGGAGTAGTTGAAATATACCTTAAGGAAGAGTAAGAACCGGTAAACTTTCAACCCTAAGATGACCTGTCATTGGCAGGTCATTTTTTATTGTGGGTTGTTAATTTCAAATAATGAGAATAAATCAATCATTTGCCAATTATAAAAGTCAAGAATTAATCTCTCTTCAAAATCCTCTTTTTTGATTAACTTGCCGCAAATATTAAGTTGATATGAGAGAAGATTTCCTGACAGGAGATGAGGAACATTTGAATCCTGAAGATCGAGAGTTTGAAAAAGCCCTTCGACCCCTTTCTTTTGGTGATTTTACAGGCCAGCAAAAAACAGTGGATAATATTCAGGTTTTTGTACTTGCAGCCAAAAAAAGGTCTGAACCTTTAGATCACGTGCTCTTACATGGCCCTCCTGGATTAGGAAAAACTACGCTTTCTCATATTATTGCTAATGAATTAGGTTCAAGTTTAAAAGTTACTTCTGGTCCAGTTTTGGATAAACCTGGCGACTTAGCGGGCTTATTAACTAATTTGGAAGAAGGCGATGTGTTGTTTATAGATGAAATCCACAGACTGAATGCGGTGGTTGAAGAATATTTATATTCAGCTATGGAAGATTTCAGGATTGATATTATGCTAGATAGTGGCCCAAATGCTCGTTCAGTTCAAATTAGTTTAAGTCCTTTTACTTTGATTGGTGCCACAACTCGTTCTGGTTTATTGACCTCTCCTTTAAGAGCTCGGTTTGGTATTAATGCCCGTCTGGAATATTATGACGCTGAATTATTAAAAAAGATATTGAAGCGTTCTGCAGCCATTTTAAATACTCCAATGGAAGAAGATGCAGCTTATGAAATAGCTAGAAGGAGCAGGGGAACTCCAAGAATTGCGAATACACTCTTAAGGAGAACCCGTGATTTTGCGGAGATTAAAGGAGATGGTACTATTACTAAAAGTATAGCGGAAATTGCCTTAAATGCATTGGATGTTGATCAGCATGGACTTGATGAAATGGATAACCGAATATTGACGACTATTATTGAAAAATTCAAAGGTGGCCCCGTTGGATTAGGTACCATAGCTACAGCAGTAGGGGAGGAAGCCGATACAATAGAAGAAGTTTATGAACCTTTTCTAATTAAAGAAGGCTATTTGAAAAGAACGGCTAGAGGTCGTCAGGCGACTGAATTAGCCTACAAACATTTGGGAAATGTGCCGCCAGCACAATTAGGTTCTTTATTTGATTAATGTCATTGACGAAAGAGAAAAATACCAAAATCATCAAATCTATTGCCTCCGATTTGGGCTTCGATTTCTGTGGTGTATCCAAGGCTGGCTTCTTAGAAGAGGAAGCACCCAAATTAGAGGAATGGCTTAAAAAAGGTTACCATGGCAAAATGCAGTATATGGAAAACCACTTTGATAGGCGACTTGATCCTACAAAACTGGTTGAAGGTGCTAAATCGGTAGTTTCTTTAATGTACAATTATTATCCAGAGCAAGACTTAGCCAAAAGTGATTCCTATAAAATTGCCAAATATGCTTACGGAAAGGATTATCATTTTATCGTAAAAGACAAGCTGAAAGATTTCATGTCCCGAATTCATGAGGAAATAGGGGAGGTGGACGGACGAGTTTTTGTGGATTCAGCTCCAGTTATGGAAAGGCAATGGGCAGCTAAAAGTGGTTTAGGCTGGTTGGGTAAGAATAGTTTGCTGCTTAATAAGCAAAGAGGAAGCTTTTATTTTCTGGCTGAGCTTATTATTGATTTGGAATTAGTGGAAGACGGGCCTATGCAGGATTATTGTGGAACTTGCACAAAATGCGTTGATGCTTGCCCAACGGATGCAATAGTGGGAGATGGAATTGTAGATGCTTCTAAATGTATTTCGTACTTGACAATTGAACTGAAAGATGATTTACCCACTGAATTCTCTGATAAAATGGAAAATTGGGTTTTTGGATGCGATATTTGTCAGGATGTTTGCCCTTGGAATCGCTTTTCAAAACCGCATCAAGAAGAAGTATTTCAGCCACATCCGCTTTTGAAAGAAATGGATAAAAAAGACTGGGAAGAAATGACCCGAGAAGTTTTCAACGAAGTTTTTAGAAAATCAGCGGTTAAGCGTACTAAATATTCTGGACTAATGCGAAATATCGGTTTTATAAAATCTGATACTGATTGAAAAAAAGAATGAAGGAATCAATAGATGGAGGTCTGAAATACTGAATCCTTCAATTATTGTGAATTACATAGTAAATACCGCTATTCCAGGATTTTCATCTGTCGTAACGCCATAAATCTTTCCTAATTTTTCATCAACCTGAATGCTTTGTATCGAAGTATCAAGCTTATAGGCTGCAATCAGTTCACCAGCATAAGAAAACTTGTAAATAATTTTAGCAATATCAGAGTGATTTTGGTTAACATCTATGGAAGTTTCGCCTGAGTATAGCCCATAAATATATTTTTCACTTAAGAATGCTCCATAGTAACAATAAATATCTGTTTTAGGATCACTTAAAGCCATAGGGTATCCGGCAGAATAATCAACCTTAAATTCAGGTATTATATTCTCGGGTCCTCTAATGGATAAAATACTGGAGTCTTTTAAATCGAGCACTTCGATCATGTCTCTATTTATGCAGGCTAAAGCAAATTTATCTTGGTTGGGGTTTGAATATAACTTTCCCTGATGCACTGAGGCGATTACGTTTTTGGGAATATCTTCTGACTTTTCAATA
>QNXU01000348.1 GCA_003973485.1 Bacteroidota bacterium
TTTTGGACGGAGTATCGAAGGACGGGTTTAAAGAAACTTTGCAAAAATACGATCTGTCTGATTGTATCGGTAAATCTGGGGAAGAAGTTATCGCTAAAATTGCAGATCGAATAGCCCCATCTGGCAGTACAAATGATGAGGCCATAGCACGTGCAGCCATTATGATTGCATTTGATAGGCTCTATGAAAAAATCCTTGATAGTGGAAAGGACATTGTAGCAATCGATAGCATCGATTCTGAAACACTTTCAGATACAGTAGTTGAATTTGTTAGTGCTTACATTTTTAAAAAATGGGTTTATGAAGCTGGAATTGCACTTGAACGAAATGATTTGACAGAGAGCGAAGCTATAAAACTTGAGAACGAAATGCGTTTTTTCATAAGGGATGAGGTGAAAAATGGGTTTCAAAAGACTGATGTTTCTAAACTGGATTTAGCTCAAGGAGAGGGACGTAAAATTATAGAAGACATATTTGAACTCGCATATTCAACTTTGGAAAAATGAGCATCTGGCATATAATTATAAAAAATAGTGAAAAAGATACATTTGATGTAAAAGTATCGGGAACAGAAGAGAAGTATGTTCTAAATACTATGCAATTCGCAGACAATCAATCTGCCTTGGGAACTAATATTTTTAAAGAACTACGTTTGGCAAAAATCGAACCAACAGAAGTTGTTTTAGATTTATTGCATTTATCCCTTGGAATTTATACCACCGACCAAGTCGTTTCAAGAAAAGCTTTTGGGTTTCAAGAGTGGAGTCGCCATCTAAAAATTTATATGCCAGTTTCCTCCATAGAAAAATGGGAAAAAACAAAAGAGGATTTGCAGAAATTATTATCATTTTTAAGTGGTGACAAATGGGAAATTTATTTTAGACAGAATGAAATAATAGAGGGAAAACAGATTGAACTTATTAAAACTAGCAATCCCCATAACATCGAAACTGTTGCTTTATTTTCGGGTGGTATGGACTCATTTATAGGAGCTATTAATTTATTGGAGAATAAAAAGAAAGTAACCTTTGTAAGTCATTATAAAAGAGGAGCTGATAAAAGTGCCCAAACTAAATTATATGAAAATTTAAAGAAAAAATATGGTGATAAATCCTTCACTAATTACCAATTTTATGTACAGCCAAATCAACAACATAAAAAGGCTTCAAAAGAAGAAAGCTCTAGAGCAAGGTCTTTTTTATTTTTGTGTCTGGGATTAATAGTTGCTAATACAATGGATGATAAAATTGACTTTATCATTCCTGAAAATGGCTTAATTTCTTTAAATGTCCCTCTTACCGGAACTAGATTGAGTAGTCATAGCACAAGAACCACACATCCGTACTATTTATCAATGTTTAAAAAATTCATCTTAGAGCTGGGTATAAATAATAAAATTATAAACCCATATCAATGGAATACCAAAGGTGAAATGATGATGGAATGTAAGAATCAAGAATTGCTTAAAAAATTATCTCCCGAAACCCTTTCTTGTTCACACTCAGAAAACAGTAGATATTCTGGAATGAGACCGGGAATTCAATGTGGTTATTGTGTACCTTGTATAATTAGGCAAGCTGCTGAAAAGAAAAGCGGAATAACTGGAACCGAATATGTACACAACATAAATCAAAATACTCCATCACAAAAGTCAATTTCTGGTAGCGATATTAGGGCCTTTAAACTTGCATTAAAACGTTTGGAGAACCGCCCCAAAAGAACTGTAATGTTTGATATTTTAAGTTCTGGACCTATACCTTTTGAGAATAGACAAGAACTGGATAAATATATAGATGTTTATCTACGTGGTATGAAAGAAGTAAATGAATTTTTAAAATGAAGTACCATGATACTCATTTTCACCTTGATTTAATGGCTAATCCTATTGATATTGTACGTCAAATAGAAAAGCATGAAATTTATACCATTGCGGTTACAAATAGCCCTCAAGTTTATTTTTATACCGAGAACATAACAAAAAATAGCAAATATATTAGACCAGCTCTTGGGCTTCATCCTGAGCTAGTTTCTGAAAGGTATAAAGAGATTGACCAATTTATATCATTACTTAGTAAAACTAAATATATTGGTGAAGTCGGGTTGGATAATTATAATAAAACACCCTCTGACTATAAAAAGCAAATCCTTGTTTTTGAAAAAATTGTTTCGTCCTGTGCCGCTTTTGGAGATAAAATATTGACCGTTCATAGTCGACGTGCAGAAACTGATTTGCTTGATATCTTTGGCAATGAATTTCCTGGGAAAGTTATTTTACATTGGTATTCCGGTTCTTTAAAAAACCTAGAAAGGGCAATCTCGCTAGGATATTATTTTTCTATAAACTACCAAATGACAAAATCCAAAAATGGACAAAAAATTATTGATAGAATTCCTATCAATCGTTTGCTTATAGAATCTGATGGCCCATTTACTTCATTGGGCTCAAAAAAATTCACACCTTTAATGGTTGATAGTATTTTGGATGGAATTTGTCACTCGAAAAACGACATTAATCCCAAAGAAATAAAACAAAGAATATTGCGTAATTTTTATGATCTTATCAGCTGCAAATAAATGGTATTTTAATGTAGTTGTAGAAACTACCAAAAACCATAGGGCTGCATCCTTATATTTATTGATTAAAATGGAATTATGTGTTGAAAGCAATATTCCAAATCTTATTTTTAGAATAAAAGGTCATTTACTTTTAAATGAAGTTTTAACTTTTCAACATTCACATTTTAGTTTTTAATGAAATTTGATGCCAATTGGCATTAACAAAATCCATTCAAAACCAATTTTTATTATATTCACAAATATCTGATATTCAGTTATTTGAATCGAATATTCCTGTACTTTTCACATATCATTAATCGTCTAACCCTTAAACGTTTACGATATGCGAAAATCTTTCTTCATCACCTTAGTATTGCTTTTTACCTCCAGTGCCCTTTTGGCCCAGATCGGTGGCATCGAGGATTCGGTCAATGATATTTCAGATACCATTCGGGCCATATTTCCTATCATCCTTGGGGTCATCTTTTTGGTAGGTTTCCTTTTTAATGCCGGACATTTCTTTGGGGAGAACGCTGACCTAAAAAGGGGTATTACCCGGGTCTTGGTCTTTGTGCTGATTGCCGGTGCCGTGGTGGGCATCTTTACCTATCTCATTGGAATCGTGGTCTGATGAAACAGTATGAGGTCTATCGGAATATACGAAAGCGGGCCATGATCATGGGGCTGACCATTTCCCTGTTTGCCCTGATGATGGCGTCTATCATCTGTTCGCTTTTGATCATCATTTTTTCGTTTCATTTTAGTGTCATCGTGGGCCTACTGCTCTTCAATGCCCTGCTCTATGGGGCATTGTTGCAGTGGGTGAAGAAACCTTTCCAATTGAAGGTAGTGCAAACCTTTCCCAAGACCATAAGCCTAAAACAGTTAAACCTCCTTGACTATGTCTAAACTGAATTTCAATGCATTTCACCCAATCCTGGATATCCAGAACCATGTGGTCTTTGGGAGCAATGGGAATGTGGTATTGTGTTATCAGGTGGAACTGCCGGAGATATATTCCCTTTCTGAAACGGATTTTGAGGAGCTTCACAGGATGTGGTTCCAAGCCTTTAAATCCTTGCCGGTGGGTACGGTTATCCATAAACAGGATGTATACCAAAAGAAAGGTTATGATGCTAAGAATCTTCCAAGGGATACCTTTCTGGCCAAGGCCACCCATGATTATTTTTTGGGTAGGGAACATTTGGACCATCAGAGTTATCTCTTCTTTGTACTTCCTCTTGAGAAGGCCCTTAATGCCACTAAATATGTCAATCCCTTTCGAAAAGTGGAAAAAGGGTTGCACCGGAAACTGGATGTGCAGGTAGCTGAATTTGTGACCGCCATCAACGATGCGGTATCCTATGTCAACAACTCCAAAAGCGTGTCCATGGTTCCCATGGAACCTGAAGCAATATTACAGCATACCCAGGATTATTTCAATGGGTTCAATCAAGGTTTTGATACGGATATCCAGCTCGGAAAAGGCCCCATAGAAATTGGTGACCATTATTTCGATGTGATGGCCTTCACTAATGAAGGTTGTTTCGGAGAAACGGTTCAGAGCAGTGTGCCCAACGGCAAATTCAGTTCGGACGGGTTCAGCTTTCATAAGGGTTTTTTGGACGGTCTGGGATTGGAGTTGGGGGAAAACCATATCATCAACCAAATCCTTTATCTGGACGATACCCATCAATGGCGTAAACTATTGGACAAAAAAATTGAGGAACTCTCCAAGAGCTCCAATTTTGGCTCCCAGAACAAAGTGGTTCGCAACAAGGTCCAACATATCTTGGATCGGATCAATGGGGATGATACCGCACGGATCGTTCGTGGCCATGTGAATATTGTTTTTTGGCATACGGAGGTTGGCGTGTTGAAGCGCATTGCTTCTAGCATTAAGGCCACATTGAAGGAACTGGATATACGACCCTATCATCCCCATGGGGAGGAGCGCAAACATTATTTATTGAACTCTTATCCCAGTCATGCTTCCAACTTTTCCAATGAAGATCTTTTTGTGATGGACCTGAAGGCCGCTCTTTGTCTGTATATCAACAATACCAATTATCGCTCTGATGAATCAGGAATCGTTTTTAATGATAGACAGAACAATATTCCTGTGGTCAAGGATGTGTGGGACGAGGGTAAACGGCGTATCAAGGCCCGAAATTTTGCCATTTTTGCCCCGACAGGGGAAGGAAAGTCCTTCTTGGCCAATAATATCCTACGTCAATACTTTGAGGCCGATGTACGATTGGTCATTATCGATCTAGGGGGTTCCTATGCCAAATTTGCCCAATTGTATCCCGATGATCATGTCATCCTGCGATACGAACAGGGGAAGAATCTGGGCATCAATCCCTTTTATATTTCAGAGCAGTCCGATTTGACCCCTGAACGCTTGGAAGATCTGGCCCTGTTTCTTTTGGAGCTCTTGGCCGAAAACCAGGTGACCAAATCCAAGGAAGTGGCCTTGAAAAAAGTGTTGTTGCACTACTATGATACGGTCAGGGATGGGCATTCCCTGGCTTCCCTATATCAGTTCGTGGACAAACACAAGGATACCCTGATAGAGGATACAAGGGTTCAGGAATCCGATTTCAATGTTTATGGATTTTTGCACATCCTTTCCGAATATGTGGATGGAGGACTGTATAGTTTTCTGTTCCATGTGGCAGAAGATCAGACCTATAAAATAGAGGACAATCGCTTGATCGTCTTTGAGTTGGACGAGGTGCGGGACAATAAGGAAATCCTGTCCGTAATGCTCAAATTGATCAAGTCGGCCATCCAACGGACCATTTGGCGAAACCGTTCGGAAAGGGGCATTATCCTTTTCGATGAGTTTGCCAAACAGTTGAAGTTTCCCAATGTCCTGGAGAGTGTGGAGTTCTATTACCAGGCCATCCGAAAACAGAACGGTTCCATTGGGATCATCCTGCAATCCATCAACCAATTACCGGAAAATGCCACTTCGGCAAGTATCCTGGAGAATACGCAGGTCGTGTACAGTTTACGGAACGAAAAGGGCTATGATGAACTGGCAAGGCGATTGAACCTCTCCAACCATGATCTCAATCAATTGAAGTCCCTTAGAAACAATCTGACAGGGGAACGCAAATACACCGAAATCTTTATCAAGATCGGGAAGGAGAGTAATGTCTTTCGCTTGGAGGTGCCCCAAGAGGTCTATGCGGCCTATCTGACCGATGGCATTGAAAACGAACACATTATGCTGCTCTATGAACAAACCCATGATATGGAGCAAGCCATTACCGAATTTATAAATCAACAAAAGAAAATGATATGAGAATAGATTGGAAACAAACCTTATGGAGAAATCCCCGGTTATGGATGTTGGCGCTGTCCTTGGCCCTGTTATTGCCTGCAGGTGCTGCCTGCCAGGGGATGCCGGTGTATGACA
>QNXU01000164.1 GCA_003973485.1 Bacteroidota bacterium
GGTGTTACAGTTCAAAACACCAATGACTTATCAGATAATTGTCTATAGGGATCACCTAAAGTCTCAGCCAAACCTCCACAGCCACAAACCCAGCTGCAATACCATCTTTTTCCGTATAAGTAAGTAAATAAAGGCACTCCAATGGCAAATAAAGCTATTCCCCAGCCTAGCATAAACAGACCAATTGTTCCTGCCTCAATCATTTCATTTAATCGGTAATCGAAAAAGAAGCTGTAGTCTAATGGCCACATATTTTTTAAATCCATGTAAGGCTGGTTCAATCGGACTAATATCTCCGGAATTACAAAAGCAAAAGACAATTGAAAGAACATAACGGATACCGTCCTAATCATCTGGTATGGACTGTGTCGGTATTTTATAATCATCCGAATACCCATGACCAAAATAGCTATTGTATATAGAAATCCATACATAAACCATTGACTAGCAGGGTTTCCACTCAGAATTTCACTAAGCGGATCCACCATCACAATCCAAGAAGTCATATATTCAGGAAACCAGTAGAGGAATACATAAAAGCTTATTAGAAATGTTCCTAATAAGATCCCAATCCAACCTCGGTTTTTAAGTGCACTATGGAATATCCCATCATTTTTAATTCCTGCATGCTCTGTTTTCAACTTAGGCAATAAATACATGATGGCTCCAAGAATAGGAATACCAATTGCTAGAAATAACCACAACCAAGGGTCTTGAACTACAGGACCAACTTCTGATTGTTTAGCAATAGTAAATGCTTTATTATTAATATTGTCTTTACTAAATCCTTTTTGCGAAATGATGGAATTATTGACATCTGAAATCACCTTTTCTAATTGAGCCTTCAATTCATCTTTAGATTCATATTCTCTTCCTTCCATCCAGCCGGTATAATCAGTTAGTTGTTTACTTTGCCATTTTGTTATCACATTTGAAGGCTCACCAAGCACTTTTTCAATAGCTGATTGCCGAAATTGCTTTCCATTATTTGCTTTGGCTATTTCTCCTGCTATTGAAGGTTTAATTTCATATTCTGATTTAATCTCCTCATTGGCTTGATTCAAAACAGATTTAAAATCACTTACGAAAGCAAATTGGCTTGAATATTTTTGCTTATAAATATCCTCCGCAAATTTATTGACAATAGGAAATGATTGTTCCCCCACCGCCTCTCTTAAATCATCTTTATCTAATTGATACTGCCCTAAAAAGAATAGGGACAAAAACGTAAAAAAACCAATTGTAAAAACAACTAAACCAATTTTATGTATCACTTTTAAACTTTTCATATTTCAATTTTAGAATAATCCCAACACTTTTTTTCTATTCAATTTCACAACATCATTAGGATATCTTTCATTATACATCCCTATTAATTCATCCTCATATCGCTTAAAAAATTCAGGATCAAAATTGGCTTCTTTTAAATTTTGAAAAACTTTTTTCATTGGCCATTTATCTCTTATCATCTTATCGCAAACCTCATGACGATATCTTAAGCCCATCAGATTTACCCCTTTTAATGTTTTGTCTTCCTTATGAAAAACCATGCGAATAGACTTTTCACCTTTTTCATGCTCCCAATAAAAATGCTCTTCCATTTCTTCATCAGGCTGATTGGCCACTTGACCATAAGTTTGATATTCTAAATCCAAGAACTTTGCTGAATTAAACCAAACACCAGGTTTATATGCCGTTTTGGTTCCACAAATGGTTTGGGCAAGCGTTTCTCCATGCATTCTCCCTGTGTACCAGACTTGCTCAATGGGTCTTCTATCCTCTGCCGGAGCTTCATGAAATTCCGCACAGTCTCCAATGGCATAGACATCAGACTGATTAGTTTCAAAATATTCATTAACCTTTATCCCTTTGTTGGTTTCCAATTCCGTATTTTTCAGGAAATCAATATTTGGAGAAACCCCTACAGTAAGACCAACAAATTGAGCTTCTAATTCTCCGCCATCTTTTAACTTAACGCCCTTAGCCCTGCCTTTTCCATCATCTATAATTTCTGTAATTTCAGATTCCAGCATCAAATTAAATCCATGCTTTCTAATGTGTCTATTAATCATATCTGATTCTTCTGGTGGCAAAACATTATTCCAAAAGCTACTTTCACGAACCACAAAAGTGACCTCAATATTGCGGGTATGGAACATTTCTCCCATTTCAATGCCAATCAAACCACCTCCTACTATTACCGCATGTTTTGTTGTAGGAGAATATTTTTCCATACCTTCTAAATCTTGATAACTGTAGAGTCCTTGCACTGCTTCTAAATCTTGGCCTGGCCAACCGAATTTGTTTGATTTAGAACCTACCGCCAGTACTAATACATCATATTCTAATTCATTAGATTGTTTTAATTGAAGTTTTTTACTGCTGAAATCTATTTTCTCCACATAATCATAAACCAAATCAATTCTATTCTTCTTCCAAAAGTGATCTTCATAAGGTTTAGTATTCTCATACTTCATGTGCCCCATGTAAATATACATCAATGCTGTTCGGGAAAAGAAATGCTCTGTTTCAGCAGAAATAATGGTGATATTATCATCACTATGTTTTCTTATATGTCTTGCTGCAGTTACTCCAGAAATGCCATTTCCAATGATGACGATATTCCTCATAGATTATTATTTAAGGTAGTCTATAATCTCAATTCAATATTAATGCTATTAAAACTAATCATTTGTCAAGCCGAAGACAATAAAAAGCAATCCAAAATTAAATCATCTGCGTTTGTACTGAAAAAAATTGAATTGATTATGAAGAATTTAAAACTAACAGTTATCCTAATTTTAGTTTCAAGCATGAGCTTGATGGCATTTAAACAAGAATTAAAACAATTTAATCAGGAAGCGGACAGGTTCTTGAAAAAATATGTGCTAGACGGAAAAGTGGACTACAAAAGATTGAAAGATAATTTTCAAGAAGTAGATAAATTATATAAATCTCTCGGCTCCGTAAATATAGATGCGCTTACTGATAATGAAACAAAAGCATTGTACATAAATGCCTACAACATCATAGTTATCCGTCAGATTACTGAATATTTTCCACTTAAATCCGCTTTAGATAAAAATGGCTTTTTCGATAAAGTAAAGCACAATGTAGGCGGTGAAATGCTTACTTTAGATCAAATTGAAAAGGGAAAGGTAATTATTCCATTTAGAGATCCCCGAGTTCATTTTGCTTTTTCTTGCGCTGCAATTGGCTGTCCAGAACTTGCTAATTTTGCTTTTACAGCAGATAAATTAGATGCTCAATTGGATGAGAGAACCTCAAATTCCATCAATAATCAAGATTTCATTAAGGTGAAAAAAAATCAAAATCAAGTGGAACTCTCCATGATTTTTAAATGGTATGAAAGAGATTTTAAAATGAAATCTGATGATGCTTTATCATATATTAATCAGTATAGGAAAAATAAAATCCCTGAAAGCTATACTATAGATTTCTACGAATATGACTGGAATTTAAATATTCAATAAATTGGCAGTTAAACTTTTCCAAAGTTCAAAAACTTTGGAAAAGCTCTCTTTTTTAATCGACATCCTCTTCAGAAACTTCCTCTTGTAATTCTGATGACTCTGGAGAAATATCACCAGTATAATTAAATACCTCAATTATAGGGCTTTCAATAACTTCAGGAACCTGAAAAGATACTAGCATATTATTTAAGCTTAGATAAATTCTATCATAAGCTTCCTTAACATTTTTGGCAGTAACTATCATTTGATTAGTGATTTTCTTTTCTTTTCCGCTTTCTTCAGCCACATAATAAACCACCTTGCATTTATGCCAGATATCAGCATCTTCATAATGGAAAACATCCACTATTTTGCTCTTACTGATGCCCGTAATCATAAATTCACCTCTTACACGCTCCCCCATTTCTTCATAAATGCGAGTTTCCGCTTCCGTAAAAGAAACGGCATCTACCAAATAAGGCTCAGTAACGGATTTTAATCTACCGTTTTCATCTTCCTTTTGATACTTCACTTTGCACAAAAACCACTGCTTCATAATCTTAATTTTCAAATTGGATTGCGAATATAAAGGAAATCAAAATCGAATGGAAATGCCTCAAAGAATTGTTTTAACTTTGCCCAATGGAAAAAAGCAAAATAGTTCTCCCTTGTCCCCCTTACATCGCACCAATTCTTAGAAAAGAAGTAGAATCTCTTGGATACAAAGTCACCCATGAAGGACCTTTGGATGTTGCCTTGGAAGGTACTAGGAATGATTGTATGTATTTAAATCTTCATTTGAGAACTGCTAACAAAGTTTTATTTCTCATTAAATCATTTAAAGCGCATAATCCTGATAAATTATACCAACAGCTTTATCAGGTCAAATGGGAGGATTATTTAAATGAAGATGGTTACCTATGCATCACTTCCTATGTCAACAATGAAAAGATACTTAACACTCAATTTGCCAATGTTAGAGTGAAAGATGCAATAGTTGATCGCTTAAAAGATAAAACAGGAACAAGACCTGATTCCGGCCCATTAAGAGATCAAATGGTAGTTTTTCTACATTGGATGGAAGATCAGGTATCAATTTATTTGGACACTTCTGGCGAAACTATCTCAAAACACGGCTATAGAAAAATCCCGGGAAAAGCACCGATGATGGAATCCCTAGCAGCAGCTACCATTTTAGCTTCAAACTGGAAGCCCAATCAAGCATTCATCAACCCGATGTGTGGTTCTGGAACCTTAGCAATTGAAGCAGCCTGCATAGCAGCCAATAAAGCACCAGGGCTTAATCGTGAGAAATTTGGCTTTCACTTTCTAAAAGGATTTGATCTTGAAGCTTGGGAGAAATTAAAAGAAGACGCCATTCAAAATGAAAAACCCATCGAATGTGAGATAATTGCAGGTGACAACAGTAGAATGGCCATTCAAGCAGCCAAGCAAAATGCTGAAGAAGCAGGTGTAGCAGAGGCTATCACTTTTGAGAAAAAAGATTTCAGAGACAGCACTATTCCTGAAGGAGAGGGCGTAGTTTTTCTAAATCCTGAGTACGGGGAAAGATTAGGTGAAGAACAAGAATTAGCAAATGTATATGCTCAAATAGGTGATTTCTTCAAAAGAGATTGTAAAGGAAAAACGGGTTATATATTCACTGGAAACTTGAATTTAGCTAAGAAAATAGGCTTACGAACCAAAAGAAGAATTCCATTTATGAATGCTAAAATTGAATGTAGACTGTTGGAATACGAACTATATGCCGGAACCAAAAAGGATAAAGGCTAAAGAAATCTAGCGAAATTAATTATCCTTCACTTATATTTAGATAATGCAAATTAGCAAAAAGGAAAAAGAAATAATTAATAAAGCAATTAATCATTGGGAAGAAAAAGGCTTAATTGATGCTCAAAAAGCGAAGGAGCTTGATGAGAGCATAGAAACCAAAGCCTTCAACTGGCAGTCCTTAGCTTATTATTCTTTCCTATTTGCTGTGGTAAGTTTACTCATTGCTGTGATTAGTATTTTTGCAGACAAAGCCTTACTTGATTTAATTGATTCCTTAATTTCAACTTCTTACATCACAAAATCCATCACTTTTCTAGTCTTCAGTGCACTTTTCTTTTGGTTGGACTTTCGCTATAATTTCAAAAAGAAAAGAAAGAAATACAGTAAAGAGATCTTTGCATTTTTTGGGTGTGTTTTCTTAGCCATTTCCACAGGTTTTATAAGTTTCATATTTGATATGGGCGAAGAACCTGGGGTTTTTATCTTAGGATTAGCCTTAATTTATTTCGTATTAGCTGTTTTTAGAAACAAAGAATTGCTGTGGCTTTTTGGAATAACTGCTTTGGTCATTGCCTTTGGCGCTATTACCCATAACTTAGGAAAAGATAATTACCTATTTGTCGGAATGAATTTCCCAATGCGTTTCACCATATTTGGTGCACTAATTTTATTGGCTACCTATCTCAATAAGAATTTCCGAA
>QNXU01000434.1 GCA_003973485.1 Bacteroidota bacterium
AAATAATGAAGGTTATGACAGCAATAATGATATTTATAATGGACTTTTCTATGCCGTAAAAAACTTCGATGCAGACTATTACAACGCTTTTAAAAGTAAATCTTCTGATGTGCGTTCACTACAGTTTGTTCAAGATAAATATTTATATACTACAGGAACTTCAGGTAGAATAAATGCTTGGGAAGTGGATAATATGACTGCAAAAAGAAGTATTGTGATTTTTGAAGAAGAAGGCGTTTTTGTTAAAAAAATATTTGTTGATAAAAATAACCAAAAACTTGTAGCATTAACTGATGGCCCTTATTTCTATGTGATTGATATTTCAAAAAGAATAAGAACAGTAGAAAAACACAACCTACCAGGAAGCTATGCATTTGATGTAGAATTCATGGAAAATTCAACGGACTTTTTCCTTTCTGCATCAGATAATATAATATACCAATTTAAGGACAACAAGTTATCTCCTTTTATTAATACAGAAAGTAGAGTTTATGACATGGAAATCATAAATAAGAATTTACTGGCTACTGGAAATAATGATGGTAAAATTGAAATATGGGATACTAATGAAAAGAAGAGCAAGATTATTATAAGAGAAGCCAATAATAAATACATACATTCATTAGCAGTAGGAAATGGAATATTAGCAGCTGGAGATAATTCAGGTCAAGTTACCTTATTTTATCTTGATGATAATTTTAATACTAAAAATTCCATTTCACTCAGAGGAAGCGATGGTGAGATTATGACTGACATCACCTTTAACGAAGCTGAAAATCAAGTAATAGCGGCAAGTACAAAAGGAACCATTAGAATGTGGAATTTAGAAGATCCTGATGAATTTCCTATGATCATCAACGAACCAGGATCGTGGGTTAATGCGATTGCATTAATGGATAAAAATCACATTTTTGCCGGTTGCAAAGATCAGGTTTTTAGGCTCTACCCCATTAAGAGTGAAATATTAGCCGAAACTTTAAAAAGCAAATTAAGAAGAGATATCACTCCTGAAGAATGGGATAGATACATAGGCGATGATTTGGAATACAATCCAATTTTTGAGGAAAGCGTTTTTAAAAGTCCAAGTAGATGAAAAGATATTTATTAATCTTATTATTTAGCTTAATAAGCACACATTTAATAGCACAATCTAGCTGTGAAAGGAACTTAAATGAGGCGCGATCAGATTATTCAAACGGAAATCTATATGCAATTCCTGGCAAACTAACTGATTGTTTGGAAGAAGGATTTAGTAAAACAGAAAAAATTGAAGCTTTACGTTTATTAACCTTAACATATATTAATATAAATCAACAAGAAAAAGCCAAAAATACATTTATTGATTTACTAAATATCAAAACGGATTATCAGGTAAAGGAAAATGTTGACCCATCTGAACTCTATTCTTTATATAGAAGAATAGATACTGAAATTAAATATTATTTCGGATTAACTTTTGGGGTTAATTTAAATAGTATAATTGTTCATCAATTTAGAAATACCAACCCAATAGAATCAATTGAATCCATCCATAAACCAGATTACAAAAGTAAAATAGCATTTCCTCAAGCAGGAATTCAATTTATATACCCCATTTCAAAAAATATATTAGCAAGTGCAGAAATACAATTTCAATCTCAGAGGTTTGAATATGAAGAAACAAATTATTACATAAATGATGACTATAGTAGTGATAATACTAGTGAAGTAGTCATTTCTGAAGATAATCGTAGCGATATTAGTTATGAAAGCAGAAATAATGGATTAAATCTTCATTTCAATTTAAGATATATGAAGGATTACTATGTATGGAAACCCTTCTTTGAAGCTGGGGTGATTGGTAGATATAACTTGAGTTATCAAGTATTTAATTATGATAATAATTATCAATTAACGGTAGAAGAAGAAAGAATTACTGAATTCGACATCTCATCTAGAAGAACAAATTTCAATGTAGGCGCATCTGCAAACATAGGAACTATGATAAAAGTAGGTGAAAACTATATGGAATTAAAATTTGGCGTGAGTAATTATTTCATAAATCATTTAACACCTCAGGCTAGAAGAACTGCGAATTTTAATGCAGTAGGAGATTCAATGGCACTATTAGATGATGACTATACCAATTTAGTTTATCAATTAAGCATATCATTTAACATACCTTTTTTCAATTTCAAATGATAAAAAAATCCTACATATACTTAATTCTTTGGATTCCTATTGCATTTGCATGCCAACTAGACCCTCTTCCTGAGGATTTGAAACCTGGTTTTAACAAACTTTATGCAGTTTCACAAAATGTTGAAGCAATTGATTTTATTTGCAAACCCGACCAGAGTGGCTATTTAATTCTTGCCAATATTAAGACTGATGATGATTCTGATATAGTATTGATTAATGTTAATGAGAGTGGGATTCAAACAGACTTTCATAGAATCACGAATTCAGGTTTTTATGATGAAGGCGTTAAGATGAAATTATTGGAACAAGAAGCAGTTTTGGTATTAACACATAGAAAAAATTCAGCTCAACAGGAGAACCCAGAAATGAATATGCTTATTAAGGCTGATTTAAATGGTAAACCTGTAGATGTTAATGAATCTGATACCACAGATGCAGAATTCAAAATTTTACAAAAGAACACTTCCTCTGAAATTATATCGTTTAATGACTTTTTGGTAATTCCAAATTATTTAATCTGTGTAGGGTCGATACGTAACTCCCCTACCTCAAATACGAGTAAAGTTACTGAGATCTTTGAGCTAAATGATATAAACTTTAATGAAAGTTCAAACGATGAAATTCAGAGGGTACAACAAAAACCTGCGGTTCTTAATTATTCAGGAAGCCATTATCTAAAAATTCTACCAGGAAATACACCTAATGAAGTATATTCAGTAATTGGGCAAGAAAATAATGAAAACCCTGAGGGAACAATACAGGGTCCTTCACTAAATATTACATGGGAAATATACACTGATTTGCTATCTACTGCACCAGCCCGTCCTTCCTTGGGTTCAGATAAGAATGATAGATTTGCTGATTATCTTCGTCATAGCACAAATGAAAAAAATTACTTCTTGGGAAATTATAATGAAGCCAACAATGACTCTATATTTCTAATAAGTAAAGAATACATAAATTCACAACAGGAAAAACCTCAGAAAATATTGAATTTTAGAAAAGACACTACAGACACATTTGGGATTGGAAATATAGCTGCAAGCATTTCAGAAGATTCAGATGGAAATATTATAGTGGCAACCTTAGATGAAATGGAATCAAATACTGACGCATACTTACAAAAATTTTCGCAAGAAGGAAACCCAATTAAAAACGAAAAAATTGAATTTAAAAGTACTGGATTTCACAACATAAAAAAGATTGAAAGTGAGCCCAATAATGTAATGGTCATACTTTCCCAAAAAACATTTGAAAATAATTCGACAGCCATAGGATTAATGAAGATAAAATTTTAGAAAAATTCTATTATTAGATATAAATTTGCTGATTACTCCCCGAATCAGTATATTGTAAGTCACACTAAACGATAAAGTTACGAAACACATCTACCGAAATATTAAGTTTGCTTTTATTTTGAGCTCATTGTTTTTAATGGGTTTAAAATCTTTTGCTCAGGTAACAATTACGACAGCTGATTTAAGTAATATCTGTGTGGATGGGGGCTTTTATTCACTTGGTGATATAATAATTGAAGAACAGAATACTGATGATTTTGCAAATTCAGGAGGTACTGCTGTTGATTATAGAGTTGAACTACCTTCAAATTTTGAATTTAGAGTAGGGTTCGGAGATGTATTTTACTCAGACGATGGTGCGGATTTATCATCTGTAACATTTACAAGAGGTACAAACTTTGTTCAATTTCGATTTTTTGTTGACAATACTGTTGCTAATAATGCATTGTATTTGGAAAATTTCCAAGTTAGGGCTATCAATACAAGTAGTAGTGGTGACATTACTCGAGTAAACTCTCCAACTGGAACTAATGCTACTGTAAACGGTGCTCTAATAGGAAGTATTCATGGAACTATCTCAAGCTTAGCTCCTCCAACTATTGGTAGTAATCCTATAGACGAAGCCATTTGTGAAAATGGAACAGCATCTTTTTTGGTCTCAGCCACTGGAAGCGGCATCAGCTATCAATGGCAAAGAGATGCAGGAAGCGGTTTTGAAGACATTGATATTTCTTTAGATGGCGGTATATATAGCAATTTTAATTCACCCACTCTTAATATCTCAAACGCACCAAATTCTATTAATGGACACCTATATCAAGTTGTTATTACAGGAGTTTGTTTACCAACAGCTACTTCAAGTTCAGCTCAACTTACACTTGAAGCCCTACCCTCTGCTCCAAGCATTACAAATCAAATTCAAGAAGTTTGTTTAAACGAAGCAGTTGCATCACCAACAGCCTCAGGTTCTGGTGGGACAATTACTTGGTATTCAGATGCTGGTCTAACGACAGTCTTAACTACTGGATCAACGCCTTCTCTTGCTCAAATTGGATTTGACAACACCACTGCAGGAACAACAACTGTATATATTACAGAAACATCAGGAAATGGATGTGAAGGTCCTGCTGTAACAGCAACTTTAATAGTCAATCCTTTACCTAATAATGCGCTAACAGTTACATCCTCTGCAACAGATGTTTGTGATGGAGAAAGTCTTAATTTCACAGTTGAATCTTCACAATCAGGCATTAATTACCGGCTTTTTGATGAATCTGACAATCCCTTCTCATCTATTGTAGCTGGAAATGCTGGTGATATCACCCTTACCTCAAATGCTTTTGATCTTTCCACCTATACTGACGGAAATGAAACAATAACTGTCAGAGCAATTAATCCTAATACATCTTGCCAATCTGATTTAGCTAGTACACTTATTAATATAGATCCAATTCCTGCCCAGCCAGGAATATCTTCAGTAAGTACTACTGAATGCCTTGGTAATGGCGTAACACTTACATCTACTCGAGCCCCTGGTACGACAGAAGGCGATTATCGATGGTATAAAGATGGAATATTGCTACCTTCAGAAACAAGCAGAGATATAATTTTAACCAATGTAAACCAAAGTGGTGATTATACTGTAGAAGTTACAAATGGTGATTTTACTCAGACTTCATGTTATAGCTCTCCGTCAAATCCGATAACAGCAACTATTAACCCGTTACCTGCAAATAATTTAGGAGTTAATGCTTCCTCTAATGAAGTATGTGATGGAGAAACATTAGATTTTACAGTCTTTACTTCTGAAACTGGAATTAATTATAAATTAATTTCAGAATCAGATGCTGACTTATCGTCAAATGTTGCAGGAAACGGAGGTGATATTGTAATTACTTCAAATCCATTAACTGGCTTAGGTGCTAATGAAACAATCTCAGTAAGAGCAACTAATCCTATTACTGGCTGTACAGATGATTTGTTGATTACGGAAGACATCACTATTAATCCATTACCAAGTTTTTCATTAACCGCATCTACTAATATTAGTTGTAATGGTGGAAGTGACGGAACTATAGAGGTTACTGCATCTGGTGGCACCGGTGATTATACATTTATGTTAGGAGGAGATGCTACTGCTTCAACCACTCTGCCTGGAGCAATTTATACATTTACAGCTTTATCAGCTGGAAACTACACTATTGATTTAGTAGATTCTAAGAATTGTACAATTGCACAGCAGAATATTACTTTAGCCGAACCTACGCCTCTTTCTCAATCTGCTGTTATCACAGATGTGGATTGCAACGGTGCTAGTACTGGAGCCATCAACCTTACCCCTGCTGGTGGGGAAGGCGCATATTCTTTTGCCTGGACTACTGCCGATGGTAGTGGACTCGTGGCGGCTGATGAAGATCAATCGGGCTTGACGGCTGGT
>QNXU01000233.1 GCA_003973485.1 Bacteroidota bacterium
TATAATGAGCATAAAGATCAATATGAAACAGATGCTTCAAGAACTATAAGTTATGTTAGTTTTGAATTACTTCCTTCTGGCGAAGATTCTACTATGATAAGAGAGGAAATTGAAGACCTTAAATCAGAATTCCAAAATGTAGAGGATGATTCGGCCTATGCTCGTGTAAATTCAGATAAAAGTAATTCATATAGAACTTATCCAATAGCTCAACTCCCTAAAATTTTAGCATCAAATACTAATATCTTAAAAGAAGGTGATGTAATTGGGCCATACATTGAAGATGGTGCTTATGTGCTTTATAAAACTTCTAAGATTTTTGATGATACAGTTTCTTCTGTTAAAGCAAGTCATATTTTAATTGAAGCTGAAGATGATAGTGATGCAGCTGATGCTGCTGCAAAAAAAGAAGCTCGTGAAGTTTTACAAAAAGCTCGCAGTGGTCAAGATTTTGCAGAACTTGCTAAAGAATATAGCGATGGGCCTTCAGCCACAAGAGGCGGAGATTTAGGTTGGTTTAAGGAAGGCCAAATGGTAGATGAGTTTAATGAGGCAGTTTTTGCAAAATCAGGAACAGGCGTTATCAATGATATTATCAAAACGCAATATGGGTATCATATCATTAATGTTACTGAAGAGAAAACAGCTAAGACTTATAAAATAGCTACTATCCATAGAGATATTATTCCAAGTGAGTCTACGAGAGATAACCTATATAGAAAAGCTGATTTATTTTCAGCATCAAATGAAAATTATGCTGAATTTACAGCTTCAGCTGAAGAGAATAATTATAGTGTAAGAAGTTCCGGAAAGATGTCTCCTAATCAAAGAACTGTAGGAACATTAGGTTCAGCCAGACCACTCGTAAGATGGGCATTTACTGACGCTTCTGTAGGAAAAGTATCTGATGTATTTGAAACAGATACACACTTTGTTGTTGCAGTTTTAACTAATGAAACGGAAAAAGGAACTTCTGATTTTGAGGAAGTGAAAGCATTGGTTTCTAGAGAAGTTAAAGAAAAGCAGAAAGGTGAGATTATAAAGGAGAAATTATCAGGTCTGTCTGGCACATTGAATGAAATGGCTGAGGCTTATGGAAGTGATGCAAATGTTTATACTTCTAACGATGTAAATATTTCTTCCAATTCATTGCCTAATGTGGGGCAAGCTCCTAAAGTAATCGGTACCATATTCGGAATGGAATTGAACAGTTTATCGCAACCTTTAGAGGCTAATAATGGTATAGTAATCGTGAAAGTGTTGAACAGAACTCCAGCACCAGAAATTGCTGATTATGCCTCTTATAAGAATCAATTAGTACAGAGCAGAAGTAATAATGTTTCATTTGCGATTAAATCTGCAATAGAAGAAAAAGCAGATATAGTAGATGAAAGATATAAGTTCTATTAATTTATTAAATACTTAATATTTTAAGGGGCTTTTTAGCCCCTTTTTTTATGAAAAAATAACTGGAAAATGAGTACGGAAAAAGACATTGAATCCTTCAGAGAGAAATTGGAGGCCGTTTCAGAATGGCCTAGCCTTTATATGTTTAAATTTATCGTAGAGGCAAAATATCAAAATGAAATAAAAGACATATTTGAAAATCATGAGGTAATTGTTAAACCTTCTAGTAAAGGAAAATACGTGAGTTTGACTATTAAAATGTTGGCTAATTCTGCCGAACAGATTATAGAAAAATATATGGAAACTTATAAGGTTAAAGGCGTTATAGCTTTATAATCCACCTCAATGTAACAAATCATTTTGTGAGCGGTTAGAAACATAAAAGCAAAACATTATGTGGAAAGAAGAAAATAATACGCTGAAAAGAACATTAGAATTTAAAGACTTTACTGAAGCTTTCGGATTTATGGCTAAAGTTGCCATTGTGGCAGAGAAAATGGGGCATCACCCGAATTGGTCAAATGTCTATAATAAGGTTAGTTTTGAATTAACAACGCATGATGAGGGCAATACCATTACAGAAAAAGATAGAAAGCTAGCGGAAGAAATTGACAAATTAGTTTAAGAAAATCTTTAATTTTGGGGATGGAGCAATCAGAAACACAACTTTACTTGGTGCCCACCCCCATTGGCAATTTGGCGGATATGACCTACCGCGCAGTTGAAATCCTGAACAGTGTTGATGTAATTCTAGCTGAAGACACTAGAACTTCAGGAAAGCTACTCAAGCATTATGATATTAAAAAGCCGCTTCAGAGTTTCCATATTCATAATGAGCATAAAAAGGTAGAACAAGTAATTGAAGAATTAAAAGCAGGAAAAATAATGGCATTGATTTCCGATGCTGGAACACCCGGAATATCTGATCCGGGTTTTTTATTGGCCAGAGAAGCCTTGAAAAATGACATAAAGTTAGAATCTCTACCTGGAGCTACTGCATTAATTCCTGCCCTTATTAAATCTGGATTCCCAAATGACAGATTTATATTTGAAGGATTTTTACCTCATAAAAAAGGTAGAAAAACTAGAATAGAAAGTTTAAAAGAGGAAGAGCGCACTATCGTATTTTACGAATCGCCCCACCGTTTGCTCAAAACATTGAAACAATTGGCTGAAGTACTGGGTGAAGAGCGCATGGCTTCTGTTTCCAGAGAGCTTACTAAATTATACGAAGAAACGATTACAGATACATTGGCGGGATTAATAAATCATTTTGAAAACACCGCCCCAAAAGGAGAAATTGTATTGGTATTAAATGCTAAATCATGATTAAAAAACTACTAATAGTATTATTATTCTTTGCTGCATTTGAAATTAACGCTCAGAATAGCCTTTCTGAAAATGCTGAAATGAGCTTAATTACCGTTGCCCCTGGTGACGAACTCTATTCAGGTTTCGGACATTCCGCTCTTTTAGTAGAAGATAAAAGTAAAGGCTTAAGCGTAGTATTTAACTACGGAACCTTTGATTTTGATACACCTGGCTTTTATATGAAGTTTGTTAGAGGGAAATTGAATTATATGCTCTCAGCTGGTCGTTTATCCTATCTCGTAAATTCAGCTAAAGCTGAGGGTAGATCCGTCATTCAGCAAAAACTAAAATTAAGTTTCTCTCAAAAAAATGAAATTTATAACTTCCTTTTGGAGAATATAAAACCTGAAAACAGATTTTATCAATACGACTTTTTCTTTGATAACTGTTCTACTCGCTTTAGAGATTTATTAGAAGACGTTTTAGGGGATGGATTGGTTTGGGAAAGAGATGCAGAAGGGCTGACATTTAGAGAATATTTGGATATTTATTTAGCTGAAAAACCTTGGCAAGATTTCGGTATTGATTTGGTTTTGGGTCAACCTACAGATGCTATTGCAGATAAAAGAAATGAAATGTTCTTGCCTGATTTGTTAATGATGCATTTTGATGAGGCTACTTATAATGGAAAACCAATTGTGGAGGATAAAATTATTATTTATGAGGCTGAAGAACAAGAGGCTTCAGTTGGCTTTCAAATTCTTCCTGAATATGTCACTTGGTTTCTCTGCCTGTTTGGAATATTCTTAAGTGTCAGGCATCATAAATCCAAATTGAATGATGTTTGGTTCAATAGGTTGTTATTTGTTATAACTGGACTAGTAGGCTGTTTGATTTTCTTTTTATGGTTTTTATCAGACCATGTAGCTACGGTAAATAATTGGAATATGATTTGGGCTTTCCCAATAAATGTGTTGCTGGCATTTATGCTGTTTAAAAAACCAGCTAAGAAATGGCATACGGTTTTTTATGCAATTTTTGGAATTGCTCAATTTATGGTTTTAGGTTTTTTCTATACTTTACCACAAGCCATGCATGCAGCAGTTTTGCCCATTGTGTTATATTTTGCCTTTAAGTCCTTTAATCTTTTGTACAGAACCAAAAAAATGAACAGCTGATGAAATTAACTGCCATCCACCAAGAAGCCATAAAACTAGTAAAAGAAGTAGGTGAATTTATAAAACATGAATCTGAAAACTTCAATACCGATAAAGTAGAGCACAAAGGCTTTAATGATTTGGTGAGCTATGTGGATAAAGAAGCAGAGAAAAGATTGGTAGAAGGTTTAGGTGAAATACTTCCTGAATCGGGATTTATTGCCGAGGAAGGCACATCAAATAAACAGGGAAAGAATTTTAATTGGATTATCGATCCTTTGGATGGCACCACCAATTTTGTACATGGTCTCCCCGTTTACTCCATCAGCGTTGCTTTGCAACAAAATGATAAGATTGTATCTGGAATTGTACTAGAAATTAACAGAGATGAATGTTTTGAAGCAGTGAAAGGTGAATCTTCTAAATTAAACGGAAAGCCTATTTCCGTTTCAAAAAACATTGACCTATCTCAAAGCTTAATAGCCACAGGATTTCCCTATAATGATTTTGATAAGATGGATGATTACTTATCCATTTTAAAATACTTGATGCAAAACAGCCACGGCTTAAGAAGATTTGGTAGCGCTGCAGTTGATTTGGCTTATGTGGCCTGCGGAAGATACGAAGGCTACTTTGAATATAATCTTAATGCCTGGGATGTCGCAGCGGGAGCTTTTATAGTTCAACAAGCAGGGGGCAAAGTAAGCAGATTTAATGGTGATGGTGATTTCATTTTTGGAAGAGAGATATTATCTTGCTCTTCAGATATTTACGATGAACTATTAACTATTCTCCAGAACCGATGGAAACACAATCAATAGAGAAAGGTCAAAGATTTACTTTGGGCTCAGGTAATGTTCAACATTCAGAATCTTCATTCAGAAAATTATCTTACTTCTTAGCATTTTTTTGGTTGGTTTTAATAATAGTAGATGTTTTTTTTACAGAAAATGAGGGCTACTTTGAAAAAGTAGGTATACCAGCTCTATATGGAATTAATGGTCTTTTATTTTTTTATAAGGCTCATTTTGAATTATCACCAACCTCAAAATATGCTCCACATTTAGTGGTTTCTGATCAAGGACTTAAAATCAAAACAGGAGTATTCAAAAAATCAGTATACATCAATTGGGATGATGTTAAGAAAATAGAATTAGGTTATTATAAAATTGGGATTAAGGAAAATACTGGATTACAATATTTCCCTTATAAAACTCGCAAAGAAACCTCAATTGAGTTGAAAAAAGCTATTCAAGCAATTGCTGAACAGAAAGGAATAGAGGTTGAGAATTTATTAAAAAGATAAGTCACTATCTTCATTTAATAAAAATATAATTCTTACTTTTTCTCCAAAAGGTTTATCAAATCGGTTTCGGTTTTCTTAACGGCAATAAAGTTGGGACCCAAAAAGTCTTCGTATTTAAATTCATATTTTCTGAATTCCACGGTTTTCGGGAAAATTTTACCTAGTAAATAGCCTTTGCTCTCGAAATAATTGTAAAAATCTATTAGCAATTTTTTTGTAGTGATATTGATATATCCATATTCAAACTGAATCATTTTTATTTTTCCATTCGAAATATGTTCATCAAAACCTAACAAAGCATCAAATTCAGCGCCTTCCACATCAATTTTCAAAAGGTCAACCTCATCAATATTATGACTTTTCATAAAATCGTCCCCTTTAGTCAGTTCTATTGTCTGCTTTTGAGTAGATTCATAAGAGAGACCCTGAATGTCAACCAATGAAGAATGAGTGTTGGAATTAAAAATATTAATTTCTTTACTGGTGTTGGTTTTGTAAAGTCCTTTTTGAACAGGCACAATATTGTCATGAGCACTAACATTTTGTGTTAAGAGCTTAAAAGTTTCTTCTACTGGCTCAAGAGAATATATTAGTGCATCAGGAATTAATTCTGTACAAACTCGTGAGTATTTGCCTATATTGGCTCCCCCATCTATAATCACTGCGGGCTTGAGTTTAGATATTTTTTTTAGAACAGTATATTCCCCGTTACTGTATAAATCGT
>QNXU01000358.1 GCA_003973485.1 Bacteroidota bacterium
TCTCCATTATAATCTTCTAGGATAAAAAAGTTTTGAATTTCAGGGGGGAAAAACTTTTCATATTGAGGGGCATAGTCATATTCATTTCCACTTTTTAGAAAACATAATATCCTGCCAGAACTACGGTCAAAACCAGCTAAATCTTTGATGCCATCATTATTTAAATCAATTTTCCCATATTGCACACCGTTTAAACCTCCAGCCCATGGAAAATCCATATCTTCCTCATTATAATGAGTAATTGGAGTGTCATAAAAAGGAACAAATCGATATTGGGAAAACCCTTTAAATGAAAGCCCTGAAAGTAAAATGAAAAGCAAAAATCGCATCTTGCAAATTTAAGGTTCTTTATATTTTTTCTAGTATAAACAATTGGAAGCTTTTACAATTTTATAGATTTGTATAAACCTATTGAACGATGACTCAATTAGAAATACTATACGATATATATTTAGAAAGCACGGGAATATGCACTGATAGCCGTAAACTGGAAAAAGGCAACCTATTTATTGCTTTAAAAGGGCCCAATTTCAACGGAAACAAATTCGCCCAAAAAGCCATTGACGAAGGCGCATTGGCAGTAGTGGTGGATGAAAAGGAATTTCATCAGGATAAAGAAAACTATTTTTTAGTAGAAGATGCCTTAAAAACCTTGCAATTATTGGCTACTCACCATCGAGAGCAATTAAATATTCCAATTTTAGGCATTACTGGTTCAAATGGAAAAACTACCAGCAAAGAATTAATACATGCAGTTTTAGCAAAAAAATATAAGGTATTTGCTACATCAGGAAATTTGAATAATCATATAGGGGTTCCCTTAAGTTTACTTTCCATTAAAAAAGATCATGAAATTGCTATAATAGAAATGGGTGCTAATCATGTAGGGGAAATTGCTTCCTATTGCAAAATGGCTCAGCCTACCCATGGATTAATTACTAATATTGGAAAGGCTCATATTGGAGAATTTGGTGGTTTTGAAAATATCATTATCGGTAAAAGTGAGCTTTTCGATTTTTTGAAAAAAAATGACGGAGTTCCATTTATTAATACGCAAGATCCAGTTTTGAAAAACATGGAGAAACGCTTTTCCAATGCTGTAACCTTTCCCAATGAGGGCGATGATCTGGAGCTTAAACCTGAAAAAGGTACTGCATTTCTTAGATATTCCACGGAAGGCTTTAGCCATATTGATACGCAATTAGTAGGTCAGTTTAATTATCTTAACGTGGCTGCTGCCTTGTGCATTGGGAAATATTTTGAGGTTCCTATGGAAAAAGCCATTGAAGCCACTCAGGATTATATGCCAGAAAATATGCGCTCGCAGATGATCAAGACTGATAACTATACTATCTTGTTGGACGCCTACAATGCTAATCCTGATTCAATGGAATTAGCCATAAAAAGTTTAAGTGCAATAGAAAACACCGAATCAGTAGTGATTCTTGGAGATATGTTGGAATTGGGGGACACTGCTGAATTAGAACATGAGAAATTAGGAGAATTAGCCGTAGACTTGGGCATTAGCAAGAGATATTATTGCGGAAAACAAATTCAATCTGCTTCAAAAAAAGATACTTTTGGCAAGTACTTTGAAACCAAAGAGGAATTGATAGAGCATCTTAGTGCTAAACCACTGAAAAAAGGCAGTACAATTTTAATCAAGGGCTCTAGAAAAAATGCTTTGGAGGAAATAGTTCCTTTTTTGGTGAAGTTGGAGGGGAGATAGGAATTGAAACTTCGTTTCAATAATACAAGATTCCCACCTTCGTGGGAATGACGCACAGATTAAGGTTTATATGGAATTTAAATTCTAATTTGTTTAAAAGAATTAGATTTTAGTTTTACTACAAAATTTGATTAGAACGTCATCCCTGTGAAGACAGGGATCTATTCATTTTTAATCTCTGATTAAAATATTCAGTAATACCTACTAAAGTATTTTCAAATCCTCACTCCAACTCCACCTTAAACATTCTACCATCTCTACCTGCCATTAAAGCAGTTCGGCTATCAATAAAAGTAGTTGTCCAAATATCTTCCTCGCTTAAGGTCTTCCATTTCTGTTGGTCGCCTAGCCAAATTTCAGCTCCCTTTGGACCGCAAACTAATACGAATTCATTTTCTAAATAATTCGAAACTGCCATACCATAAAAAGCCCCAGGAGTTTTATGTTCAGGAAGTGCTTTCCAATTTTCACCATTGTCTTCAGAAAAATAAACGTTTTCCAATTGCTGATCAGTTATAGCTAAGTCGCCACCCGTGATCCATAGTTTACCATTTGATTTTTTAATAGCAGTCAGACCCGCAAATTCGCCAGTCATCATAGGCGTACTTTTCACTTCCCAGCTTCTACCATAATCTTCCGAATAGAAAACTCTGGCACTTCCATTAGCTCCTGTGGCAATCCATGCTTTGCCATCTGAGCCAGTCAAAATATTACTACCGCTTGAAGCAAAACCGCCTTCACCTTTATTTGCTATTGGGGCAGTCGGGATTCGAGTCCAGCTTCTGCCAAAATCTGTGGTTTTGAGAATGTATGCCAATGAATCAATTGCGTCTCCATAAACCAGGCCATGACCATTCTCCCAGAATTGTACTGCATCAATAAATCCATGTTCATGTTCCATTTGAAAAACTTTTCTCCATCCTGATTCCTCATGAAAATAGAAGATTTGACTAAGTTTTCCTTCGCCCGCACTCATCACAATAGCTTCTTTATCACTTATAGGATGAACATCACGAAATTGAAGGCTATCAATTTCATGATAAGTAAAAACTTTCCAATCTTCGCCTGCATTGGTTGATTTCAGTAAGGTCGAATAAGTTCCACTTGCCCAAACTATGGAATCGTTGAATGACTGCAACCCTATAATCAGCGCATCAGTTTTGGTATCAAGCTCTTTCAATTTAGAAGTCACTTTATTATTTCCACATGATGCAGCGAAAAATACTGCAATTATCATTAAACTAGCGTTTGCTATTTTTTTACCAATCAAAATATTCTTCTTCATTTAATTCTACTTCTTTTTCTTCTTTCTCAGGAAGTTTTTCTCCTTTAATAATTTTCTTTAAGGTTTTGCCTTCTTCTCTAATTCTTTCAGCCACAGATTGTAAAGAACGCTTTTTATCCCAGCTCACTTCAAAATCATCTGTAGTCCCTATAATTCTTAAATATAGGTTGGAGTATTCACCACTTTCCTCAATGGCTCCAAAGGCTTCATCACTATCCTGCTTTTTATAATTTTTTAAAGGTACTAATAATCTGTAATTAATCTCCTGACTAAAAGTATGCGTCCCTTGTATTAAAATATCAGATACATTAGACTTTATGGACATTTCAGGGAGGTAAATCACCTTATTCTTGATTTCTATGGTGTTGCTCAGTTCGCCAAAATTCAAATGTGTAAGCTCATCTTCCCGCACATAATCAGACAAACTGAGCATTGGCTCAAAATTATTTAATTCTCCATTCTCAACTCTAGCATCAAGAGTGGCAGTAAAGGCATCAGATTGAAAATTCAGCGCTTCGTCCAACAAAATAAAAGCATCCACATCAGCATTAATTTTCCCTTTCAAATGGCGATCCGTCAGGAAATCCTGTTGAAAATTTTCGAAAGTATAAAATATGCTATCCACATTCATCCCTTCGAAATTAGCCTCCGCATTGATTCTTATCTCATTCCTCTTTTTGGCATTCACTTCTCCACTTAAGGTCATTTTTCCACCATTGCTTTGCATTTCTAATTGTGAAGCTTCCAAAATTTGATTGGATAATTTAATATTGCCTGATATTTGTCTTCCTTCGAATCTTTTAAATTCCAAATTGGAAATATGAGAGGTTAAATCCAATTGTAATTTGGGGCTTAAAACAAATTTAAAGGACTCTTCCTGCCTTTCGATTGAATTTTCAGCATTGGACAAACCAGATAATAATTCATTCAGATTGATGTTTTCGCTTATCGTTTCGGCCTCAATTAATAGCGACTGGTTATCCTTCAAGAAATAGGGAATAATATTGAGAAAAAAACCGCTTAGTTCAATATCCGAGTCCCCTATTTTGCCCTGCAAATGATTAATGGCAATATCATTTTTATTAAACATTAACCTTCCATTTACCTCTTTTATGGGTAAAGGGTAATCTTCATAAACACCACTCAAATTAGTTAGAATAATTTCACCTGAGTTATTGATTCTTGAAGCAGTAGAAGCCTGTTTAAAATCATCCAAATAGCCTGCTAAGCTAATATCGAAATCAATCAAGCCTTCAAGCTTAGAGTATTTTTCATAATTCGGAATGAAGGTAAATAAATCTGGAGTTGAAATTTGTCCTTGGGTTGAAAGATTAATGAGATAATTTTCAAAATCTTTAATTCCCAAATTAGCGTTAAACGGTTTTCCTTTCAGATTTCCAGTTAAATCTCTCAACACCAGCTGAGAAGTTTTAAGACTTTTCCTTGTGCCATTATTGAAATTTCCGTGAAAGCTTAAATCTTCAAATCTTATATTGTATTCAGATTGAAAAAGAGAGGCATTCTCAACACTGAAATTAAAATTGATTTCTGGGCTTTCTGTGGAAGTTAATCTCCCAATCAGACTACCTTCAAATTGAGCATTGCCCGTGCTTTCATATTCCGATAATTGATTTCTATAGTTATTAGGTAACAATGAAATAAGCGTAGTAAAATCAGATTCGATTCCTTTCACCTTAATATTCATATTGCTATTGAGGATTTCATAATTACCTGAAATCTGAAACTCATTTTCTGATAAAAGTAATCTGGAAGGTAAAATATCTACAATCTCAGCTCCTTGGGTGTAATTAAGTTTAGCTTTGACTGCCAAGCTTTTATTTTCGAAATAACTATACTCTCCAATTTTAATAGCCTTAGAATTGATTTTCCCATCAGCTATAATATGATAAACATCCCCCACCTTATTTAAGCTTGCCTTCAATTCTTCAGCATATTGCAAATAAGTTTGCTTTAAAGCTTCATCCACATAATTAACCTGCACGGCCTGAATCTGGATATTTTTCAAATTAAAATTGACCGATTGATTAGATGATTCGCCAGAACTTTTAATAATATCATAATTTCTCTCGCCTGTTCGAGTGGTGCGAATGGTCACTTCTCCTCTTTTCAAAATAATTTTCTCAAAAGAATAATCTCCTTTAAGGAAATCCAAAGTATTAAAAGAAAGCGCAAGTTCTTCCAGCTTAGCTAATGGAAAACTGCTTCTCTCCAGTGATTCTTCTATGAAAACATCCTGAAAGCGAAGTGAGATATTAGGAAAATCAGTCCACCAATTAATATCAATAGCACTAACCTCCACAGGGGTTTGAATGGATTTATTAACTTCAGATAGGATTTTATCAATCAGTTGGTCTTGGTTGTAGAACAAATAAGCCGACATACCCGCAAAAAGCAGGATTAAAAATAAAAAAAGATAAAGAATAAACTTTCTGATGCGTTTCAAAGTATTGCTTTTGATTGATGAACGAAAATTGTGAATAAGGGGTATAAATCCAAATTTATTTTTTTACATATATAAATATTTGATTTTCAGCCTCATAAACAGAATGATGAAAAAAAGTTAAATTATTTTACAAAATCAATTTGTAAATATAAAAAGCAGTACTACATTTGCATTCCCAAACGACAACAAAAGGTTGTTAAAAATTAAAAAAAGGGAAAACATAATGGGAATATAGCTCAGTTGGTTTAGAGCATCCCGACTCACAAAGTCGGGAGGGCCGTAGGTTCGAATCCGAACTATCAACTAGTTTTTGATATAAATGGGGATATAGCTCAGTTGGTTTAGAGCATCCCGACTCACTAAGTCGGGAGGGTCGTAGGTTCAAATCCTACTAATCAACTGGTTTTTGATATAAATGGGAATATA
>QNXU01000363.1 GCA_003973485.1 Bacteroidota bacterium
GTCCTGATAATTTCGTAGTTTTCACCCGTAATATTGTTAGTGTGAGAATTTTCAATATTACAAAGCAAAGGGGAGATTGAAAAATCTCGCCTTTGTACTTTTCTAATAATTAAGGATATTCTGACTTTTTTAATCGGATGACACTAATTTTAAGTTACATAAATAATAAAATTTCAATTAAAAATTGAGTGATTACAATTTTATTTACATTTAAACCTGGTGTAAATAGTATATAAAATTTCAATTCATGAATTTTACATCAACCGTTTACGCATTTTTTAAACAGAACATCCGTTAACATTACCCACTTCTCCAAATAAATTATAAATTTGTTATCCGCTTTTTTCGAGCGTAGATTTTTTGAGTAAGAATTATGCAGCTAACCAAACTTGAAATAAAAGGATTTAAGAGTTTTGGTGACCGAATGGTCATTAATTTTGATAAAGGAATCACTGGTATTGTGGGCCCTAACGGATGTGGTAAATCCAATGTAGTAGATGCCATAAGATGGGTTTTGGGAGAGCAAAAATCACGAATGCTCCGTTCCGATAAAATGGAAAATGTCATTTTCAATGGCACCAAAAAGAGGAAACAAAGCAATTTAGCTGAGGTTTCGCTTACATTTAGCAATACCAAAAATCTCCTTCCAACTGAATATTCCAACGTAACCATCACCAGAAGGTATTATAGAACTGGCGAAAGTGAATATTTATTAAATGGTGTTAGCTGCCGATTAAAAGACATCACCAACCTTTTCATGGATACTGGGATTAGCTCTAATAGTTATGCCATTATTGAATTAAAAATGGTGGATGATATCTTAACTGATAAAGATAATTCTAGAAGAGGGCTGTTCGAAGAGGCTGCCGGTATTAGCAAGTTCAAAATCAGAAAGAAGGAAACACTCAAAAAGTTATCGGATACGGATGCTGATTTAGAAAGAGTAGAAGATTTACTCTTTGAGATTGAGAAAAACTTAAAATCACTTGAGAAACAAGCTAAACAAGCTGAAAAATATTATCAATACAAAGGCGAATACAAAGAAAAAAGTATTCTATTAGCAAAGAAAACAGTAGCTGATAAGAGGGAAGTTTTTCTCAACCTAACCAAACAAGTTGAAGCTGAAAATGACAAAAAACTAAGCCTAAACAGACAATTAGCCGAGCAGGAAGCTGCTTTGGAAAAAGGAAAGGCTGAATTATTGCAAAAGGAAAAATTATTGGCTAGCCGTCAGAAAGCGCTAAATGAACACGTCAATAAAATCAGGCAATATGAAAGTGAGAAGAAAATCAAAAATGAAAGACTGCGCTTCTTGCAGGATAAAAGTGATAGCCTAAAAAATCAAATTGAGCAGGATAAGCAAAGCAATGAACGTGCTTCTTTCAGTATAAAAAGCTTAGAGCAAGAAAAAGCATCTGCTGAAAAGATTTTCTTCGAAACCGAGCAAAGAGTTGAAGTCTTAAAGGCTGAATTCGAAGAGCAGAAAAATAAAACTGCTGCAATTAGAGATGAGGTAAACACTTTAAACCAGCAACAAAAAGCTTTGCAAAATGAAGTTTACCAGTTAAATAAATCACTGGAAATCAAAGAAATTCAGCTTTCATCCGTAAAACAGGAATTGGAAAAGAGTAGTACAGATACTACGGAGCAATCTGCTAGTTTGGAAGAGTTTGATGCAAAATTGGAAGAACTTTCAAAAATTTTAAAAGAGAAAAACGAGTACTTATCCAATCTTAAAAACAAAGAAGATCATCTCAACCAGCAAATTGAAGATCATAAAAATACTATTGAATTAATCAGAGAAGAATTAACACAGTCTTCTCGTAAATTAGATGCCCGAGAAAATGAGTATAATCTAACCAAATCTTTGGTTGATAACTTAGAGGGTTTTCCAGAAGCTATTAAATTCTTAAAGAAGAGTTCGAAATGGGGGAAAAATGCTCCACTCCTATCAGATGTTTTAACATGTTCTGAAGATTACCGCATTACAATTGAGAATTTTTTGGAGCCTTATATGAATTATTATATAGTGGAAACAGAAGCTCAAGCATACGAAGCCGTCAATTTATTGAGTGATGCTAGTAAAGGGAAAGCTCACTTCTTCATTCTGGACAATTTTGAAAAGTTTAAGCCAAGTGATTCTAAGCTTTACGATCAGGCTGTGGCTGCTACTGAAATTGTAGAATATGATGCCAAATACAAAAAATTGATTGGCTTCATCCTCGATAATGTATATGTAGTAAAAGGTGATTACAACTCAATCCCAAATGATAAAGACAGCATCTTCATCACGCAAAGTGGAAAGGTTACCAAACGTAAATTCAGCATGTCTGGAGGTTCTGTAGGGCTTTTTGAAGGCAAAAGAATTGGTAGAGCCAAGAACTTGGAGAAACTTCAGGTTGAAATAAAAGATTTAAACAAAAAAATAAGCCAAATCAAAGAAAGCCTAGAAAGCCGCCAAAATGATTTGGATAACTTAAAGGATCACAGTTACAGAGAAAACATTGAAATCTTACAAGCTGAAATCAATGAAGTGAATGCTGAATACGTTTCTATTAGGACTAAACAAGAGCAATTTTCACAAATGCTCAATAGTGCTGCTAATAAACGAGAAGGCATGGAACAGCAGCGAGAGAGTCTGATAGAGGAAATCGAAGCCATTAAACCTGAGGCAAGTGAGAAATCTGAAAAACTTAAAGAAATTGAGCAAAGACTCAGCATTATAAGTGAAGATCTTAGTGTTCAAGATGAAATTTTAAGCCAAAAATCATCAGCCTTTAATCAGGAAAATATTGAATTTCATCAACAGCAAAACAGGGTTAATAGCCTTGAACAAGAAATAAGTTACAAACAAACCGCTTTTGAAAGCAGTAAAGAAAGATTAGATAAAAACCAGCTGGAATTAAAAGAAAATGAAGAGGCCATTAAAGCCATCATTGATACTGCTGAAACCAATGATGATGAATTATTGGGAATGTATGATGAAAAAGAGCAGATTGAAATTGGTGTAAATGATGTTGAGAAAGATTATTATGCTGCACGAGGGCAAATTGATGAAATTGAGAAGGAAAGTCGCAACATACAACGTAATAAAGAGCAGGTAGATGAGCTTTTGATGCAAATCCAAAATAATCTAAATGAAACCAAGCTCGAACTCAGCAGTGTGAAAGAAAGGCTTTCTGTAGAATTTGATATTGATTTAGATAAAATCATGAATTCTGAGGAAGAGGAAGTAGAAACTGAAGAAACAGCAGATGACTTAAGAAATGCAGTTAGCAAATTGAAGGAAAGAATGGATCGAATAGGGCCAATCAACCCTATGGCAATGGAGGCTTATGAAGAGATTAAAGAGCGTAATGATTTCATCTTAACCCAGCGAGAAGATTTACGCAATGCGAAAGAATCATTGCTCAACACCATTACTGAAATTGATGAAGTAGCGCGCACAAACTTTATAGAAGCTTACGAAAAAATAAAAGAAAACTTCCAAAAAGTATTCCGTACACTTTTCACACATGAAGATGAGTGTGATTTGCAATTATCAGACCCTGAGAACCCATTGGAATCGAAAATTGAGATTATGGCTAAGCCAAAAGGTAAGCGCCCTCTAACCATCAACCAATTATCAGGAGGCGAAAAGACTTTAACGGCTACTTCCTTACTCTTTGCAATTTATCTATTGAAGCCAGCACCATTCTGTATTTTTGATGAGGTAGATGCTCCTTTGGATGATGCCAATATTGATAAATTCAATAATATCATCAGAGAATTCTCCAAAGAATCACAATTCATTATCGTGACGCACAACAAAAGAACGATGTCTAGCACTGATGTGATTTATGGTGTGACTATGGTTGAATTAGGAATCTCCAGAGTGGTTCCAGTGGATTTAAGGGAATTAGAAGACACATTGGAAGAATAATAAAATTGGTATCTATATATTATGAATAAAACATTTCTGATAAGGATTGGAATTACGGCTTTGGTATTTTGGATATTGGATTCCCTTTTAATGTATCTCTTTAAAGAAGATACAACAATTACAGCTCAAATTCAGGAGTCATTTTTTAAGGCAATTGCTTTTTCTATTATTTTTGGACTAATCATGAGAAAAAAATGGATTAAGAAAGACGATTAACCTTAACATTCGTGATTTCTAGCACAAACATAAAAAACCATATTTCAGTATTCCTTAACCCTAAATCCCCAGAATTATTGCTTGACCCTTAAATATTTTATTACTAAAGTATTAGATGTCTACATAATAAAAAAAGGCTGCCATTTCTGACAGCCTCTGTAGTCCGCTAGCTAGCGGAGAATCCCAGCCAGAGGCTGGTCAGCCTCTGGCTGAGAACCCTTAATTTCTATTCAAAAATTCTGCTATAAAGCTCAGCTTTTGCTGCGCTATTCTTCTTTAAGAAACGCTCTCTTTTTATGGCTAATGTCTTACTTCTATAAGCTTCACAGTAAACTAACTTCATAGGGATTTTATGTTTAATAGATTTTGTCTTACCTCTATTATGTTCCTTGAGTCGTTTTTTCAAGTTATCAGTAGAGCCTATGTATGTCGTTTTATCAATTGTACTTTCTAGTACATAACAGTAATACCACATTCTAAATATTTTATTACTAAAGTAGGAAATACCTGCACAATAAAAAAAGGCTGCCATTTCTGACAGCCTCCGTAGCCCGTAGGGGAATCGAACCCCTGTTTCCAGGATGAAAACCTGATATCCTAACCCCTAGATGAACGGGCCATGCTACTTTTTTATCACCTAATTCTAATATCAAGCTCTATCCTTCGGATGCCAGCCAGAGGCTGGTCACTCTTTGAGTGAAAAACCTGATATCCTAACCCCTAGATGTCATCCGGAGGCTGATCACCCGCTGGGTGAAACGGTAATCTTTCAAAATTTCATTCATAAATAATCTGAACAAAATTTGTTAATTCCATTAAATTCTACCACTTAATAACGACTTTATTAAGTACTCTAAAGTAGCCCGTAGGGGAATCGAACCCCTGTTTCCAGGATGAAAACCTGATATCCTAACCCCTAGATGAACGGGCCATTTGTAAATGGAGATGCAAATATAGAAGGCTGTTTTTTATTTACAAACCCTTACCCCAAAAAAAAATAAAATAATTTTCAAAGCTAAACCTTTAGGGTTCTAATTTGATAATGCTGGCAAGTAGGTTTATATTTACAACTTAATTTAACTTAACTAAAATAAATTATATCAACATGTCAAACGTAAAAGTTGGAATTAACGGATTCGGGCGAATTGGAAGATTAACTTTCAGAGCCCTGCTGCAAAAAAATAATGTTGAAGTAGTAGGTATCAATGATCTCACGGATACTAAAACTTTAGCACACTTATTAAAGTACGATTCAGTTCATGGTAAATTCCCTGGCGAAATATCTTATGATGATAATTCATTAACCGTAAACGGAAAAAACATCTCTGTTACTGCAGAAAGAGACCCAGCTAACCTTCCTTGGGGAAAAATGGGTGTGGAGATCGTTTTAGAATCTACAGGTCTTTTTGTGGATGAAGAAAATGCAGGGAAACATATTAAAGCAGGTGCTAAAAAAGTGGTTATTTCTGCTCCTGCTAAAGGAAATGTTCCAACAGTTGTATTAGGAGTTAATGATGACACTATGACGGGTGACGAAACTATCCTTTCAAATGCATCTTGTACAACTAACTGCTTAGCTCCGATGGCTAAAGTTTTGGACGATGCTTTTGGTATTGAGAAGGGTTACATCACTACTGTTCACGCTTATACTGCAGATCAAAATATACAAGATGCACCACATAAAGATTTAAGAAGAGCTAGAGCTGCTGCTTACTCTATCGTTCCTACCTCTACTGGAGCTGCAAAAGCTGTTGGTTT
>QNXU01000370.1 GCA_003973485.1 Bacteroidota bacterium
TTTTGGTTCAGATGGAGCCTTCTCTAGAGTACGTCAAGCAATGGAAAAAACGGACCGCTTCAATTATGAGCAATATTATATCCCACATGGCTACAAAGAACTTTCAATTCCCCCAACTGAGGATGGAGATTTTGCAATAGCTCCTAATGCATTACACATTTGGCCAAGAGGACAGTATATGTTGATTGCTTTACCGAATTTGGATAAAAGTTTCACCTGTACTTTGTTTTTTCCTTTTGAAGGTCAGCCTTCATTTGAAAGTTTGCAAACCCCACAGCAAGTATTGCAATTCTTTAAAAACACATTTCCTGATAGTTTACCTCATTTAAAAAACATCCAAGAAGAATATTTTCAGAATCCGACTTCTTCATTGGTGACTGTAAAATGTGAGCCTTGGGTGAAAAATAATTGCGTGCTCATTGGTGATGCGGCACATGCTATAGTGCCTTTTTACGGACAAGGAATGAATGCAGGATTTGAAGATTGCTATGAACTTAATTTGCTATTGGATAAACATTCAGACGACTGGAAAAAGTCATTAGAAGATTATCAACAGTTGCGTAAAAAAGATGGTGATGCTATTGCTGATTTAGCCCTTCACAATTTTGTGGAAATGCGGGATTTGGTGGCTGATGAAAAATTTCTGGTACAAAAGAAAATCGAAGCAAAGCTGCATGAACTTTTCCCGAAAAAGTGGATGCCATTATATTCAATGGTGACTTTTAGTGATTTGCGTTATTCCGAGGCCTATGAAATTGGAAAGAAACAACAAGCCATTATGGATGAAGTAATGCAAAGGCCAAATATTTTAGAAAATTGGGAAGGCATTGATTTAGAAGAGATTGTTCTGAGATTACAAGATTAGAAAACTTAATTTTAAAACATAATTAAATTATTCCGTTTCTATTAGGGAACTAAAACTTAATAAAAATGGCATATACCGTAAAAATCACCGATGTGTTATCACTAACACACAATGTGAAACAGATTACAACCGAGAAACCAAAAAATTATAAGTTTACACCAGGGCAAGCCACAGAAGTAGCCATCAACAAGAAAGATTGGAAAGATAAAAAGCGACCATTCACCTTCACATCCCTTCCAGAAGATGAACATTTAGAATTTGTTATTAAAACTTATCACGATCATGAGGGTGTAACGCATGAAATCGATAGTCTAGTAGAAGGAGACGAACTGATTATTGGTGATGCTTGGGGCGCTATTGAATATAAAGGAACTGGAACCTTCATAGCAGGAGGTGCTGGAATAACTCCTTTTATTGCAATATTCAGAAATTTGGAAAAGAATAATGAGGTAGGTGAAAACAAGCTGATATTCTCGAATAAGACTGGAGATGATGTTATTATGGAATCCTATTTTAATGATATCCTTGGAGAGAATTTTATTTCTACCTTAACACATCAAAATATTGAAGGTCATGAAAATAAAATGGTGGATATGGATTTTTTAAAAAGACATTTGGAAAATTTCACCCAAAAATTTTATGTATGTGGGCCTGATGCTATGGTGAAAGATGTAAGCAAACATTTAGAAATGTTAGGCGCAAATCCTGATGGAATAACTTTTGAAAAATAATAGTTAAAAATCATCCCTTTTAACCTGTCAGGTTTTTATAAGTTTTAGATGTGAAATCTTAGAATTTATTATCAATCATAACAAACACTAACTTGGCAGGTTTTATAGATTAATAATTAGAAAAAATAGGCTAAGAACTTAAATAGTTGATATAATGAATATAATAGTAAGTGGAGCAGACGGAAATTTAGGCGCTGCCGTAGTTGAGAAATTAAAATCAGAAGGAAACAAGATTTTCGGTCTTTTTGGGTTTGAAGAAAATGCTAAAAATCCTGAAGATAATTTTCAGAAAGCAGCAATTGATTTGATGGATGCTAAAGCCTCAGAAGATGCAGTTAAGCAAGCAAATGATAAATTTGGGGAAATTAATGCTGCGGTTTTAACTGTAGGTGGCTATGCTGGCGGAAGTATTAAAGATGTTTCTATAGAGGATATTCACAAACAAATCAAATTGAATTTTGATACAGCCTTTAATTTAGTGAAACCTTTATTGGAGAAAATGCCAAAAGGAAGTCAAATTTTTTTAATTGGAGCAAAACCTGTGCTTTCACCAGATGATTTGAAAAATGTGGTTTCTTATGGACTGGCAAAACAGTTGATTTTCAGTTTGGCAGATATCATCAACGCTGATTTCTCGGAACATGGAATTAATGCACACGTAATAGTGCCAAGTATTATTGATACGCCACCAAATAGAGAAGCCATGCCTGACATGAACTTTGATGATTGGGTGAAACCAGAGCAAATAGCAGCAACAATTTCACATTATTTGCAACATCCTGAATTAAGGGAAGGAGTAATTAAAGTGTTTGGTAATATGTAGAATAATGGTCTCAAAAGCCAAAATCAGCTTTTGAGACCATTATTATTTTATGATTTTAATAAATTTCGCAATCCCAATAAAGCGATGACACTGCCTGCAACCAACGAGGTGTAATACCAAGCTTCGCTCATTCTGTAAGAATCTTCTTTTAGCAAGTCGTTTGCTAATTCACCAATAGAAGCATTAGGGCTATGATCTATTGCCCAATAAATGATAAATGCACCTATCGCAATTAATATGATTCCACTTAAAAGTCCCTTTTTCATAATTTAAAAAATTTGGTTTATGCAATTTAATGAAAAAATAGAGAATTCTTAGATTCAAATGATCGCCTGTTTTTTTAAACTATTTAAATTTATCTTATCTTTATGTAAACAGACCGCAACTTATTTTTTGAGCTTACGATAAGCCTGTATAGATATGTCTAAAAAAGTAAAAAATATACCTTGTGAATTATGCCTAAGTAGGCGTAAGTCAATGTTTAACGGACTACCTAATGACGCATTATGCGCTTTAAGTGAGCACAAAAGTACTTTAGCCCACAATAAAGGACAAGTTCTTTTTTTAGAAGGGACACAACCTATGGGTTTATTTTGTATAAGCGAAGGCAAAGTAAAAATTTATAAAACGGATGATTCTGGCCGAGAGCAAATTGTGCGTTTAGCTCAAGAAGGTGACTTTTTAGGCTATAGAGCCTTACTTTCAGGTGAAAATTATAATTCTTCTGCTACCATTCTAGAAAATGCCAAAGTCTGTTTTATTCCTAAAAGTAGTTTTACCGATTTAATTTCTAAAGATCAAGGTTTTCAAAATAGATTGATGCAAGCCGTTTGCCATGATTTGGGTGTTATGGAACAGAAAATGGCTGATATGGCAAATAAAACTGTTAGACAGCGATTGGCCACTACCTTACTAATGCTAAAAAGTTCTTACGGTGTAGATGGTGATCAAAAAACTGAAATCAATATTGCTTTAACAAGAGAAGACCTAGCCAAAATTGTGGGTACTGCTACAGAAACCTTAATCCGATTATTGTCTGATTTCAAAAAAGATGGGCTAATCGATTTAAATGGCAAGAAAATAAGCGTATTAGATGAAAGAGCTCTAGCAAAAGAGATTGATTTATTTGCTTAATTCTTTAAATATCCTACAAAATCCGAACTAATATCACATCATTAGGCTTATGTCTGCTGATTATTGTAATTTTGTGTTATGCAAGAGAAAGCAGTCCATATTCAGAAAGAAGTAATAGAGGTAAATCTTAGCAAAAAGGATATTAGAAAGATGTCCGTTGAAGCAATTGCAGAGGATTTGACCGCATCAGGTGAGAAAGCTTTTAGAGCCAAACAGATTTATGAGTGGCTTTGGATGAAATCAGCTGCTTCATTTGAGGAAATGACCAATCTTTCCAAAAACTTAAGGGAATGGCTAGATCAGAACTATTGCATCAATAGAATTACCATTGCTGATAAGCAATTAAGTTCAGATAGAACCATAAAAGTTGCTTTCCGATTGCATGATGGCAATGAAGTGGAAGGCGTATTGATTCCTACCGAAAACAGAATGACAGCTTGTGTATCTTCTCAAGTAGGTTGCTCATTGAGTTGTAAATTTTGCGCTACAGGTTATCTGAAAAGAATGCGTAATTTGGAGGCTGCCGAAATTTATGACCAAGTAGTGATGATAAAGGAATTGGCGGAAACACATTATTATATGCCGCTTTCCAACATTGTTTATATGGGAATGGGCGAACCGCTCTTGAATTATAAAAACATGATGGAATCCATTGAACACATCACCTCAGAAAAAGGATTGTTCATGTCTCCAAAAAGAATTACCGTTTCTACCGCAGGTATTTCCAAAATGATTAAAAAATTAGCGGATGATGATGCTAAATTTAATCTCGCACTTTCTCTTCATGCCGCAAATGATGAGAAAAGGAGTAAAATCATGTCCATTAATGATAGCAATAACTTACCTGTACTGAGAGAAGCTTTAGAATATTACCATTCTAAAACAAAAAATAGGGTGACATTTGAATATTGCGTTTTCAATAACTTCAATGACAGTCTGGAAGATGCCAAAGAACTGTGGCAATTCACCAAATATGTTCCTGCCAAGGTAAATTTAATTGAATATAATCCAATCGATCAAGCAGACTTCACCAATACGGATGAAGACAAGCTCGATAAATTTGCTGCTTTCCTTGAAGATAGAGGGGTGATTGTGAATGTAAGAAGAAGTAGAGGGAAAGACATTGATGCTGCTTGCGGGCAATTGGCTAATAAGCATTAAAAATTTATACTGCTCCATACTTAATGCAAACTTCTTGCGTTATAGTATCAGGTGTATGAATAATCATGTTGAACTCTAAATGATTATTCACTATGGAACATTTCAAAAATACCACTCGAAAATTGTATGCTAAGCGTCCTTTATTTTTCAATATTGGACTCGTTATAGCCATTAGTCTTTGTTTTATTGCCTTTGAATTTAAGGTTTTTATAGCAGAAGAGGAGAAAGTTGAATTGCCAAATGAGGGAATTGTTTTTCTAAGCGATGATATAATTCCCACTACTCAGTTGCCTAAGCCAAAACCCAAAAAATTACCTGAACCTAAAGGTGATGTAAATATTGTGGAGGTGAAAGAATTGCCTAAGCAAGAAAAGCAAAAAGAAGCAATTGATATTGAAGAGGAATTAGAATCTTGGGAAGGTTTTAAAATACCTGAAGAGAAAGTAGAAGATAATAATGTATATGATCCTTTTGCATTGGAAGTCAATCCGAAATTTGAGGGAGGAATGGGTGCTTTTTATGAATATGTAGCTAATTCCATTAAATATCCATCTTATGAGCAAAAACGGAATATTGAAGGTAGGGTAGTTTTATCATTTGTTATTGAAAAGGATGGTTCTTTATCTCAAGTGGAGGTCTTAAAGGGAGTTTCTGAAGGCATTGATAAAGAAGCAATAAGAGTGATTGAAAATGCTCCTAAATGGGAGGCTGGCAGACAAAGAGGGCAGGCTGTAAGAGTAAAAATGACTATCCCTATTTATTTCCAATTAAGATAATTTTTTAAAATAGAATGGAAGCTGAAATGCTTTCATTCTATCCTTCAAAACCAATTTTATTGTGAGTACCATCGCAAAACGGCTTATTCCCTGAAGCACCACATCTGCAAAAAGTGGTTACTTTTTCTTTACTTTCGATTTCTCCATTGGAATGTTTGATTTCAATTTTACCTTTTACCATCAGAGGGCCGTTTTTGCTAACTTCAACCTGAGTAGAATCCATGTCATTTTTATCTTCCTGTTTATTATTTTTCCAATAACCTGAAAGCGCTCCGGATGGACAGGCTTCCAGCTGCTGCATAATTCTCTTATCTTCAGCTCCTGCTGTATTTACCCATGGTTTTTCATCTCTTCTAAAAACTTCTGGTAATCCT
>QNXU01000105.1 GCA_003973485.1 Bacteroidota bacterium
AAATCAGACAACAAAAAGCTAATGATGAATTAGAAGTCGTACGTGCTGAAAACAATTTAAACATATCATATCTTCAATTAAAGCAAGCTTTACAAATTCCTGCTGAGCAACCATTTGATATTGAAATACCCAATTTACCAGAACCTAATGAGGGTGAATTAATGGAAACCTCCTCCAATGTTTATCAGTATGCATTGCAGAATCAACCAGTGATAAAAGCAGCGCAATATAGAAAGGAAAGTGCCATTAGAGGCATAGGAGTAGCAAGAAGTGGATATTATCCTTCGTTAAGCTTGAATGCTGGTATATCCACCAATTATTCAGATGCCGCTCCCGACCAATTCCCAGTCTTAGGCTCTGAAAATATTACCATCACTAGGCCTGTAGGGGTTGTTCAAAATACAGGAGAAGTTGTAGTAACTCAACAAGAAGTACCTTCTGAATTTACAGATAATACTTATTGGAATCAATTAGACTTTAATCAAAGAAGGTTTTTGGGCTTAAGTTTAAATATCCCTATTTTCAATAGATTTCAAGTGAAGAATAATGTTGAGCAAGCCATTATCAATCATAAAAGAAGCGAATATCAATTAACTGCTGCTAAGAACCAATTACAACAAACCATAGAGCAGGCTTATTTAGATGTAAAAGCAGCCGCAAAATCCTATGAAGCTTTAAAAAATAGTTTTGAAGCTTCGGAACTAACTTTTAAAAATGCAGAACAAAGATTAGAACTAGGCGCAACGGATGCTGTAGAATTCACTCAAATAAAAAATGACTTTGAAAGAGTAAAATCAGACCTCATTCGAGCAAAATACGATTATATATTTAAACTTAAAGTACTGGACTTTTATCAAGGAAAACCCTTAAACTTTTAACCATGGCTAAGAAAAAATCAAATAAAAAAACATTATATATCTTAATTGGTATTGTCGTTATCTTAATAGTAGCGGCCATTTTAGGAAAAAAATCTGGAGTAATCGGACAACCTCCTTCCACAACAGTGGAAGTTGATGAAGTACAAAAAAGAACCATTATAGAAAAAGTAAATGCGAGTGGGACGGTTCAACCAGTGGTAGAAGTAAAACTTAGCCCGGATGTGGCCGGTGAGATAACTGAACTGGCAGTGGAAGAGGGTGACCCTGTTAATAAAGGCGATTTATTGGTAAAAATTAGACCGGATAATTTTCAAAGTGCTTTAGAAAGAGCTCAAGCAAACTTAAACCAGCAAAAAGCAGCCTTAGCTCAAGCTGAGGCTTCTTTAGAGAGGGCTAAAGCACAATTGACGCAAACAAAACAAATATTTGAGCGTCAGCAAAAACTTTATGAGGAAAAGGTGATTTCCACGGCTGATTATGAATCTGCTCTGGCGAATTACCAAGTCTCTCAAAATGATAAATTAGCTGCAGAAAAAAGCGTATTAGCTGCCAGATACACTGTGAAAAGTAGTCAGGCTACTGTAGATGAAGCAAGTGAAAACTTAAGAAGAACTACCATTTATTCTCCAGTGGATGGAACCGTTTCAAAACTAAGCGTTGAGCTTGGCGAGCGAGTTGTAGGAACACAACAAATGGCAGGAACTGAAATGATGCGTATTGCCAACTTAAACAATATGGAAGTTCGGGTTGATGTAAACGAAAATGATATCATCAGAATTAATATTGGCGATACGGCAAACATTGAGGTCGATTCCTATACTTATATGGAGAAAGAATTTAAAGGTGTAGTGACTGCTATTGCAAATACAGCAAACGACAAGGCTTCGCAAGATGCTGTTACTGAGTTTGAAGTAAAAGTAAAAATACTCAATTCTTCTTATGAAGATTTAATTAAAGAAGATGGAGATTCTCCTTTTAGACCGGGCATGACGGCAAGTGTGGAAATCATGACAGAAACAAAAGAGGATATTTTAACTGTGCCATTAGCTTCAGTTACATTAAGATCTCCAGAAGTTGAGAAAGATTCTACTTCTAATGAGGAAGTAGATAAAAGAGAGCCTAAAAAAGAAAAAGAAGTTGTTTTTGTTATTCAGGATAACAATACCGTGAAAATGACGGAAGTTGTTACAGGTATAAGTGATTTTGAATTTATTCAAATTAAAGAAGGCTTAACTGCTGGGCAAAAAGTAGTGAAAGGCCCTTTCTTGGCTATTTCTAAAACTTTAGAGGATGGTGACTTGGTTGAAGAAAAGAAAAACCAAAAAACTAAGAAAGAAGAATAAGCAAGTAAATAATTGAAGATATTAAAATGGCAGTTTTATCGACTGCCATTTTTTATTGTAACCCAATCACAATTCCTGGAAAGAAACTTCCCATTGAGAACAAAGAAGGCTCTTGGTTTTCTACTGTAGTTAATTGATAATTTATAGCTGCACCAATTTCTAGAAACCGAATTTTATTAAATTTATAGCCATAAATAAATTCAGACCTCAATATTTTGGATCCTTTTAACAGTTTTAAATCCTTTACTTTTTGTTGCCATAAAGCAGTACTAAAAGAAATAAATTTTGTCTTCTCGGGATTCATCCACTCCTTTTCTAATCCATAAGACATTCCCCAAACTGGTAATCCATTAATGGAAAAATTATAGCCAAATTGCAGTATATTGCTAAAAAACCGACTTCCTGTGGCTATGGAGACATTAGATAAAAACAAATCAGTTGATCTGAAGCTTAGGCGACCTTCACTTGCATCAATATTCAACAAGCCTAAAGGCACTCCATTATTTTTTCCGCTGATGTTAATCAAACCTATCTGATTTCCATTATTCACTTTGCTAAAATTTATTAATCCAATCTGCCAAGTGTCACTAAACAAACTGCTAAATTCATGACCGAAACCTGCAGTGCGTGCATAATTGAACAATCCTAATTGCAAGCCATTGGTCTGCCCATCGGAATAGTTGAATAAAGGTGCAATCTGGAAACCCACCATCCCAATTTTAGATGAATTAATTAAACCTGCTATTTGAGCTCCTTCTAAATATCTTGATTTGTTGGTCAGAAAGCCTAACTGAAAACCCGTAAAACCCGATTCTGCCGTATTAAAGGTAGAAATTTGTACCCCTGCCCCATCGCCAAAAGTTTTATTGGCGATTGTGGCAAATTGAAAGCCCTTAAATGTACTCTCTAATTTCTCCTTGGGATTTAGCTTATTGTTAACTCCTGATACATTTGCAAAACCAGCGAACTGAATACCTTGGAATTTTTCATAATTGTAATTTGAAATAAGTGCTAACTCAATACCACTTACGCTTCCTGTTACTCCTGATGTTAGATTCAAAGACAATTTGTAATGATTGGATATTTCATCTACTGTGTGATTACTATAACCAGGGAATGCTGAGATATGGATTTTGGATTGTTTAGAATAGGACTGGGAGTAAAGTTCCAATGAAACAAAAAAGAAAATGATAGAAACTAAGAATTTAAAGATAAAACAAATGTTTCCTGATTTAATTCTAATAATTATAATATTTTGCATACTTTAAGGTTATAGTTCAAAGCTAAAAAACAATAACTGATTAATACCATTCTTATTGCCAATGTATAGAATTCTGCTTGCCTCCATTACTATTTTTTTGATGAGTTCATGTGATAGTAATGATGATAAAAAACTAGATTTCACAATAATTGAAAACTTAAAAATAAAACTAGATAATGAGACAAATGAAATGGCTTCAAACTCCCAATTCAAAAATATTGATGGCACAGATTATCTTTTTCGCTTTAGGGATTATCAGTCTTCACAAAATGCTCAACAACTGGAAGTTATCAACTTAACAGAAGAAAAAGTTGAAAAAATTATTGATTTCCCAATGGAAGGTCCAAATTCATTTAATGAAATGGTGAATTTCTATGTTCATAATTTCGATTCCATATTTTTCCATAATGAAGCTTTTCCACTTACTTTTTATTTAACAGACACCAGCAAAACCTTAAAACAAAAGTGGGAAATTGAAAATATGGAGATTGGTGGAGGCTGGTCTTCCAATGCTGCTCCCTTTTTGATAGATGACAAACTTTACTTCTGCAGCATATCAACTCAATCATTTTATCCTGATGACCAAGATTTTATTGATTATAATTTTTTAAGCTATTTAAATTTAAATAACGGTGAAATTAAGGAAGTGGAATCTGTTAAATACCCCAAAACATTCACAGAAAATTTTAAAAATGGTAAATGGTACCCTTGGAGTGGAAAACCCTATTTCAATCATTACAATAAAAATATATTTGTAGGATTCAATATGAGTTCTGAAATAAACATCTTTAAGCTGGGCAAAGCTGAAAATATTAATCTTGAGGTTTCGTCTAAAAACTTAGCTGAAGCAGTAAGTATAGATATTAATGATTTCGCTTCTAATCAGTTACATATAATTGGAAGCCCTCAGCTTGGAAAAATGGTTTATGACCCTTATCGAGATAAGTTAATTCGACTTTACAAACATCCTTTAGAAATTGATGAGAGCGAGGATCGATTAAATGCTTATTACCGATCTAAATTCAGTTTGCTCTTTTTTGAACTAAACGGAAAGCTAGCTGCGGAAATAGAGCTCCCTAAAAACACATTTAACCCGTCCGTTATAATCCCAACCAATAAAGGTTTATTAATCAATACTGACAACCCATTTAACTCTAAAAACCATGAAGACTTTCTTGAATTTGCCCATATTGCTTTTGATAATATGCAATAGTTTTTCAATTAATGGACAAACAGTCAAAAATGGAAATCTATTCTTTTGCAGAGCGAATGCAGATATGGGGAATATAATTCCCATTGAAGATAAAGTAATCATAAGACCAAAAAAAGCAGGCTTTTTACTACTAGCTAATCAAAATGGTTTAATTGATGACACCCTTAAAATGAAAAAAGATTGGGGTTCTATTATGGGTGTGGTGGCCACATCTGACTCCACTTTTTCAGTAGCCTTAGGAGCATACGGATTGAATGTATTAATTAAGAATAATCAGTTTTTAATTCAAGAAGAAATCCCAGCTGATTTTTTTATTGATGAGTACGAAACAGGAATAAAGATACCAATTAGAGATTATATTATTGGGATTACTCCTAATACAAATGCTCCAAGAAAGCACAGCATTTATCAATTTGCTTTAATCCATAAAAGAGATTCACAACTTTTAATTTTAAATAAGCCACTTCCTATAAAATCAAGATATTATGGAGGAATGAGTCATTTAGCCGATTATTATATTGCTGACAGCAATTTGATTATCAACCATTCAGAAGCTAACGCTCTTATTATTCATGATCTAAAAGATGCTCAAACCACAATTAAAAACTTTCCAGAAATTGAAGATAAAAAGAAAGAGATTTGGTATGCCATTGTTGATAATGCCAATGACAATTTTTATTTAATAAGAAATCGAAAAAAGGAGCTCAATGAAGTTTATTCCTATAATCTAACTTCCAATGAACTTCAGTTTATATTGTCCACTCCCCATCATATTTCTAGCATTAATAATTCAAGAGCATTTTATAGAGAAAAAGATGAAGAGGGTGATATTTGTTTCTATTCAATCAATTTAGATCAAACCGAAAATTCCAGTGTTGAAATCATGAAACTGGAAGAAGTTAGAGTTGAGAAAAAGGATTGAAATTCTATAATTTTTCAAATCATGATTAAAAATGCTTAAAAGGAAAAATCTAGACCTATAGCAATTGATATCAATATCGATAAATTTAACGATATTACTATTTATCGTTATAATCAACGATATTTTTATTTATCGGTATAATTAACGATATTTAGGTGCAGATAAAATATTTTATGATAGCAGTAATAACAGGAGATATTATCAATTCAACTGAGAAGGAATCTATTAATTGGTTAAATGAA
>QNXU01000104.1 GCA_003973485.1 Bacteroidota bacterium
GCATCTTTAAAATAGGATTCTGCTAAATCATAGTCACTATTTTCTAAACTTAATGACCCCAAATTATTTAATGTATTAGCATATTCTACCGTTTGTTTACCTAAGGTTGTCTCAATCAACTGTAAGTTTTTAGTAAAATAACTTGTGGCTTTATCAATATTAGTACGGTTTTGTTCCAAAACACCTAAACTGTTACGGGTCTGGATTTCAATCTCCGTTTTGAATTTATTATTACCTTCAAATTGTTGCAATGATTCATTCAAGTAGAGTTCTGCTGAATCAAAATTAGCTAGATCAAGGTAAATATCTCCTGTGTTTTTATAAGCTATTGCCTTTTCTTCACTTTCTCCAGAGATATTTTTAAGAATATTCCTATCAATAGATAACAACAGTTGAAGAGCTGAATCCAAATTACCCATTTGCTTGTAAACCAAAGCTTTTTGAGCCAAAATTTTAACAGACTGCAAACTATCTTCTTTAGTATCTATTGATAAGGAGTCATTAGCCATGCTGTAGAGTGCTAAAGAAGTTGTATAGTCGCCTTTATTAAAAGCTATTGCTGCACTATTCAGTTGACTTTGAAGATCATCTCCACTAAGTGCCAGTAAAGATTCTCCTTTATTGGTTTGTCCTGTTTTCTGATAAAGAACCCCTAAATTATTCTTTGTACTGGCATATAAATCCCTTTCAGTATCTTGATCATTTTCTAATTGGGTTTTCAATATTTCATAAAATGAAATTGCTTGATCATTTTGGCTGTTTTCTTGATAAATCAATGCTCTTTGATAAGCAGAAATCTTCCATAAATCGGAATTTTGCAAATTGTTATCTTGAGTAATGCCAATTACTTTATCGTAAAAATTTGCAGCCTTATCTAACTCACCCTTTTCTTGCAATAAACTTGCAACATAATAAAGCGAATTCAAATATTGAGAACCTGCCTGAGAAATGTAATCATTAAGCATAGGCAATGCCTCTTGGAAATATTCCAGTGCATCATTTTCTTGATTTTGATATCTTAAAGAAGCATAATCGTAAACGGCCAAAGCATGATTTAAAGAATTTTTATTTTCCTTATTTAGCACTTCCATGTAGTCTTTGGAGAAAAGCATAGCATCCTCCATATTTCCTAACTGAAGGTTTAATTGGGCAGTATAATTTAATAATTGGATATAAAACTGAGTTTGCTGATCAAAACTTACCTCTTTCATCAACTCTAACTCCTCTTGAGCGAGTTCTAATCCACCTTCAAAATCTTGAGACTTGAAGGCTAGTTTCACTCCCAAATGAAGTGTCAATACATAAGCTTGATGCTTTTTACCATAAGTATTTTCTGCCTGATTCAATGCTTTATCAAGCAATGATTCCGCTAGTTCAATATTATTCTCATTCTCTGCTTTTTGCAAGGCAGTAAAGGTCTCGTCCCATGAGTTTTGACTGAACAAAGGAGTGAAAACACATACTGATAGAATAATAGTAATTAAAAACTTCATTTTAAGAGTATTCATACATTGCAAGATGATGAATATGTAGGAATTTTGAAAAATATTCATCGAAATACCTATTTTTAGGTATATCAAATATTGAAAGTATTAAAATTAATGTTTCTTAAGTTTTAGAATTCGTCTAAAAATTTCAATCTAATATGCAAAATTTCAATTTCTTATTCCTTTTTCTATTCTCTTTCCTTTCAACAAATTTAATTGCTCAAAATGAATTCGATAAAGCCGATAGCTTAAAAGGAGGGCTATCTGAAGAAAGAATTTGGTGGGATTTAAAATACTATCATCTAAAAACTAAAGTAAATCCTGATGAAAAATATATTTCAGGAAGTAATCTGATTGAATATGAGGTGTTAAGACCTCATCAAATCATGCAAATTGATCTACAAGAACCTATGAAGATTGATAGTATTTTACAATCTGGGAAGAAACTAGATTTCAATACAAAATTCAATGCTCATTTCATTAAATTAGAAGATATTCAAGAGGTTGGGACTATCAATGAATTAACTGTTTATTTTTCGGGTAATCCTAGAGTCGCAAAAAATGCTCCTTGGGATGGTGGTTTCACATGGAAGAAAGATGAAAATGGACAACATTTTATCGCAACAGCAAATCAAGGAATTGGAGCAAGTGTATGGTGGCCATGTAAAGAACATCCTGCTGATGAACCTGACAGTATGTTAATCAGTGTGAATGTCCCAAAACCTTTAGTAGATGTATCTAATGGTAGATTAAGAGAGATTGAAGAGCATAGAAATAGCCGAACCTATCATTGGTTTGTTAGCAATCCTATCAATAACTATGGTGTAAATTTGAATATAGGAGATTATGTAAATTTCACTGAAAAATATGATGGAGAAAAAGGTATTTTAGATTGTAGTTATTGGGTATTGAGTTATAATTTGGAAAAGGCAAAAAAGCAATTTCAGGAAGTTCCTCGAATGTTAGAAGCTTTTGAATATTGGTTTGGCCCTTATCCCTTTTATGAAGATAGTTATAAACTGGTGGAAGCTCCTTATTTAGGCATGGAGCATCAAAGTTCTGTTACTTACGGAAATGAGTTTAAAAATGGCTACAGAGGCCGTGATTTAAGTCAAACGGGATGGGGATTGAAATTCGATTTTATCATTATACATGAGTCGGGACATGAATGGTTTGCGAATAACATCACCAATAAAGATGTAGCTGATATGTGGATTCACGAAGGATTTACGCACTATTCAGAAAATCTATTTTTAGACTATCATTATGATTCTCTTGCTGCTAATGCTTATGTACAAGGTGTTCGTTCTTCCATTCAAAATGATAGACCCATAATTGGTGAATATGGAGTATCTAATGAAGGCTCAAGTGATATGTATTATAAAGCGGGGAATATGCTACATATTATCAGGCAACTATTCGATAATGATGAAAAATGGAGGCAAACTTTAAGAGGATTAAATAAAGAATTCTATCACCAGACTGTGTCTACTCAAGAAATAGAGAATTATATCTCTAAATCTTACGGAAAACCACTAGACAAAGTATTTGACCAATATCTACGAACAACTCAAATTCCTACATTTACCTATAGAGTTCTAGGTAATCAATTACTTTATAAATGGGAAAATACAGTTGATGGATTTAACATGCCTATACGAATTTTTATAAATGGGGAGCCAGAATGGCTTGAACCTAATTCAAAATCATACCAAGCTTTAGAAAATTTACCTGAAAATGCTGAAATTTTAATAGATCCTAATTTTTATGTGGGGGATTTTAATTTGACGGAGTGAAGAGTTGGAAGTAGGAAGATGGGAGCGGGAAGTTGAAAAAAAGAACCGCAGGAAAGGAGATGAAGAAAAAAAATCGAATGAAAGCATACTTGAAATTTGGTGATCATGAATAATACATATAATATTAACTTTTTAATGAAGCCAAACCTACAAAGATGAAGAGCCTTATTTTAGCTATTTTAGTTTTAATTAATCTAAACCTGCTAGCACAAAAACAGGAGATTGATCAGCCCTACCAAAAAGGAATGGGCGAAAATGGTATCAGAGTTGGAGAATGGAAATATTTTGGTATTAATAAAGAATTGGAATTGATTTATAATTACGATTCCTTTACTGTATCTTATTTAAAGCCAGACACTTCATTATATCTGATTTTTGATAAGGATGATTGGAAAGCTGTCAAACCTGATCGCCAATTAAGATATATAGGAAGTTATAATCACCTTTATGATTTTTTCGCCAAAGAATTGTCAAGTACTTATTCTTCAAAAGCAAGAAAAAGAAAAATCAGTACCATCCTTTTACTAGAATTAGAGTTCAGTGAAGAAGGTCAGCTTGTTGAGAAAAAAGTCATTGGTGAAGATAAAGAATATTTTGAAGAAGCTATTCTGACTATTGCAGAATCAATTCCTGAATATTGGATTCCTGCTATTTATAATAGTATTCCTGTTAAATCTAAAATAAGTTTCCCTATAATTTATACAAGAGAAACCAAGAAAGATAAACAACCAAAAACAGAAGACCTAAACTATGTAGGTAAGGTAATGTTCCCTATAAAAATCGTTGGTTAAGGATTTTAAAAGCAGGGCCAAAATTCTAATTTGACCCTACCAAAAACATTCTAAGATTAAACAGTTGAATACATCATGTCTAGAATTTATATCCCCCATTTTCAACAAGCTTTTGCGCCACCCTCCTTCTAACATCCTTAACATTAAAAGCTTCCATTTTAGTGAAACGCTTTAAAGCCATTTGCATCATTTTTAGCTCATCGCCTTCAGAAAATGACCAAAGAGCCTCTTCAGCGGAATTTTTAATTTTCTTTACCGCCTCAAACATAAATAATTGACAGATATCAATTTGAGCAGCACTCGCTTCCTCACCTAATGTATCCTGTATTCTTTTGGTTTTTACAATTACAGATTCTAGCATATATATTTGGATCAACATATCCGCAACATTCATTAAAATTTCTTGCTCATCCTTTAATTTCATCATGAGCTTTTGAGCTGCAGAACCTGCTATTATCAAAGTGATTTTCTTTAAATTTCCTAATATTTGAGTGGCCAGTTCTAAGGTGTCGGTATTTTCATTTGGTGTTAAAGAAGGAATATTCGTTAATTCTTTTTGAACCTTGGTAGCTGCACTCATTAAATCCAGCTCACCATTCATCGCTTTTTTCAATAGCATATCCACAATCAACATACGGTTGATTTCATTGGTACCTTCAAAGATTCTACTGATTCTTGAATCACGATATAATCTTGCCATAGGGGCTTCTTCAGAAAAACCCATGCCTCCGTAAATTTGTAAGCCTTCATCTACTACAAAATCTTGAGCCTCTGTACCAAATACTTTTATGATAGCACATTCAATTCCATAAGCAGCTACAGCCTTTGGTTTTGCTTCTTCTAAAGACATTCCTGACTTCAGGTATTCTTCTTCTTTTTGATCGATTAGTTCACCAGTTCTGTAGGCTGCCGCTTGAAGTGCGTAAGTTTTTACCACCATTTTAGCCAGTTTTTGCTGAATTGCACCAAATGAGCTAATGGATTGACCAAATTGCTTACGATTTACAGCATATTCTACAGCATAATCAATCGCCTTTTTAGAAACACCTAATCCTCCGATTCCGAGTTTTATTCTGCCCGTACTCAAAACATTCAGCGCCATTTTAAATCCATCCCCTCTTTTTCCTAAAAGGTTTTCCTCAGGAACTTTCACATCATTCAAAAACACTTGTCTTGTTGATGATGCCCTTATCCCCATTTTATCTTCCTCTTCGCCTAGAGTCAGACCTTCAAAGCCTTTTTCCACTATAAATGCTGATAAATTTTGATCATCTTCAATTTTGGCAAAAACTGTAAACACATCTGCTATTCCAGCATTGGTGATCCACATTTTCTGCCCAGTCAGATAATAAGCTTTTTCAGTTTCATTGTAAATTGCTTTGGTTTTTCCTGAATTAGCATCCGATCCAGCATCAGGTTCAGTCAAACAATAACAACCTTTCGACTTACCAGTAACCATATCAGGGATATACTGAGCCTTCTGCTTTTCGTTTCCATATAATAAAATTGGAGCGATTCCGATACTGGTTTGAACACCAATGGCTGGAGAAAACTCAGTAGTCTTCGCCATTTCTTCAATTACCCTTAAGGTGGTATTAAAACTTACTTCTATCCCACCATATTTTTCAGATACACCTAGACCTAGAAGCCCCAAATCACCTGCTTTATGTAGTAAATCAATAGTTTGTGATAAATCTTTTTTCCTTTCTAATTCATCGGCAATTGGTAAAACCTCTTGCTCTACAAATTCTTTGGCAGAAGCTACCATCATCTTTTGTTCTTCC
>QNXU01000194.1 GCA_003973485.1 Bacteroidota bacterium
TCTTAAAAGGCCTTCTAAACTCTCCAACATAGAGAATTCAGGTTCAATAGTTTCGTAATTCCCTAATAGACAAACGCCCATTGTATTTGAATTGGATCCACAAAAATGAGCTCCCATAACTTCATCTTGAGATCCTGTATCTGGGTCTCTCCCAGCATAAATCACACCATCTGGTGCAATTAAATAATTATAACCAATATCTGACCAGCCATTTTCCTGTGTGTGAAAAATGTAAATATCTCGAACCGCTTGAGTAAAGTCAGTTATGTTATTTGAGCCTGCTGAATGATGGACTATCAGATTTTCTGTGGTCGTAAAACTTCTATTGTAGTTTGGTTCCGGAAGTCCATCTCTCCATTCGGATTGCTGTATCACTCCATTTAATTCACAATCATTATTTTGAATTGAATTAGATTTTCTTTGCGAAAAACTGGCATATTCCCCACTGCCATTAATTAGCACTACCTCTAAATTTGATAGTTCCTCGGGAGCATATAATCGTAAAGCGCTAATACTCTGGTCAAAGTGAATAAGACTTGAATAAAAATAATTTGAATTTTCATCAGCATGTAAATCATTACTGAAATAAATAGTATCTGAATTATGTATGAAAGCGATCTGATTAAAATCTCTTATCTCCTTTGATTTTAGCGCAATAGCCGTAAAATTAAAAGTAGTGTTCTGAATCAATCTTTGATTGTTATCGATAGAAATTGAAAAAGAAGTATGGATGTTTTCATTCTGAGCCACTAGTTGAAAGCAAATAACAAAAATGATTAAGGTAAAAATTAATTTCATATTATACAGGTGATTTCTATAGCAATATAACTGCCTTAACTGTTGAAATATTGAATAAGATTTAAAAAAATAAGGCTGACCTAAATTGGCCAGCCTTATTTTTTTTAAAAATTTTTGTCAACTATTTATTTTTTAATCAATTTGTTCATACTTCTAAAACCATCTTTCCAAACAATTTGCATGAAATACATTCCATCTGGATAATCACCAAGGTCTACCTGAACATTTTGCATAGAATCATCAAATCCTGAAAGTTCTTTAACTAATCTTCCTTCCGAACTAATGACCTTTACACTTAATATAGATTCCGTACCGTTAATATTAAACTTAGCATTTGATGGATTAGGATAAACTGTAACATTTTTCAGCAACTCAGACTTATTTGCAGTATAACTAACTCTTGTCACAGAAATCTGGCCGTTATCTGAAACAGCAGCTATTTCAAGAGCTTCCTGATCTTCACCTGTTAAATTAAAAGTAATATCTGATTGCTCATTCATTGGCACTCCTGGAATATCAAATTTGATGGTATAATTTCCAGCAGGTAAATTTGGTATCTGAAATTCACCATTTTCATCAGTTTCAATATACGCAACAAGATCGCCATTTAAAATTATCTCATTCCTGGAAATCTCACGTGTGGAAGCGGACAATGTTCTAACACTAACTCCAGCACCACTCACTCTTCTTCTCGGTAATTTTCGTTCTCCTAGCTCGTATTCTTCTTCTAAAAATCCGCTTAAAATCGAAGTCCCAGTCAACTCCTGTGGATCACCTTCCATTATTATCATTAAATCATTAATATTTGATCTTAAACTGACAATTTCGGCTAGTTCCCAGTCAATTGTATTTGGATAATAAGTGTTGAGCAAATCAGGATAAGAATTTTCATCATTATTTACATAGACAATGTAATCCCCCAATTCAACATTCTGAATTTCAAAACTTCCATCGTTCTGAATATTCTGGAAAAAACTATTATTATTCAACCTTAAACTATCAAATGAACCATCTTCTGCTTGTTTATATAGATAAACCCTACCACTTTCAGTAGCAAATTCATTAGCATCCTGCACTCTACCTCTAATAGTTGAAAATGCGATTATATTTACAGGATTTGAAATGAGTTTGAATTCTGGATTTACAGCATTTACAATCTCATTCTCTACCTCCAGTCTATATTCTCCCATCGTTTCAAAAGTTATTGAATCTATGGTAAATTCAATAGTATCGGCATTGCTAATCAGTACATCATTTCTGTACCACCTATAAACATTAGCTGAACCTTTAACCTCAAAATTTAATGTAAAGCTGGAGCCCTGAGCTATTTTCTGATCTGGTTCATTCCCAAAATTTGCTTGATTACTAAATTCAAAACCTTCAATTGCAATATTCCTTTCCAAATCATCATAACCTAAAGCATTTCCACTTAAATTTAAAGTAGTCAGATTTGGCAATTCAGTTAAATCCGCAGTAGACTCTAAAGCATTATTTTCCAAATTAATTGTTCTTAAACCTAGAACTTCATTTAAGACACTCGGAACCGAACCTGTTAAATTATTGTCAGACAAATTAATTTCTACTACCCTATTATTTTCAACAATTATGTCCTGATCATTTGTTGACCACTCCGTAGGATTTTCAGATGTAGTATCCCAATTGATAGTACTCCACCCATCACCATTTGTTGAATCATAGAATTGCCTTAGGGCTATTACATCCCTTTCTAAAGAAGATATTTTTACTTCTGTTGCAGTTGAAATCAACGTTAAATCAGGTAAATTGGAATTATTAATTTCAACATAGTAAAAACCTTCATCTGACCTTTGCGCATTAGGCAAATTAAGCGTTTGAGTTGTCTCTCCTGCAATCTGTACAGAATCTTTATACCACTGAAAAGTATTTGCACTTGCATTCGCTTGTACTGAAATCGAAATATCAGTACCTAAGCTTTCAAATATTTCAATCGGTAAATTATATTCAAAATTCTGATTATTATAATTAAAATTAGGTATGGTGGTAAATCCTTCTAATTGTTCAAAACTCAAGCTATTTCCACTTAAATTAAGAATATTCAAATTATTAATTTGGTTCTCTAATGCTGAAACATCCGTTAAATTGTTATTGGAAAAATCTATCTCTCTAATAAAATTTAAGCTATCAAGAGCACTCGTTAACATTCCATCTAATTGATTAGAAGGCAAATTAATCGCAAATAATGAATCTGCATTCATTACCAGCCCTTCCCAAGTATTCAATTTGCCTGTTAACCAATTTTGATTGTTGACCCAATTAGCACCTCCATTTGTTTCGTATAGAGAAACCAATGCTAAGGAATCTTGTTGCAAATAACTTGAAAGAGGCAATTTTACTGAATCCTGAATGCTAAATACGCTGGTATCGCCAGTATTTGAAATCGCTCTTACATTAAAAAAGTATAATTCAGAATATTCAGGGGCTTGATAGCTTATATTTGAATTAGAAACAACAAACAAAGAATCATTCTCCCCTAATGAGGCAGTATCAGAATTTGTACCAATATAGATTTCATACTGATCTGCTCCGGCTATTGCTGACCAAGAAAGATCAAACCCATTTGAATTTAAATTACTTGCAGTTGGCGCAGGAATTTGAATGTTTTCCAGTTGAACTTGAAAAGAACTCCAAAAATTGGCAGTATCGCCTTGAGCAGAAATAGCTCGTCCAAACACAAAATAACTTTCAAAATCAATTGGAGCATTAAAATTTAAAATAGTGTCACTCACTTGATAAATAGAATCAGAATCAAGCCCAGCAGTTGGAGAATCTTGTAAAGAAACTATGATTTCATAAGAATCTGCATTAGCAATAGAACCCCAAGTTAAATCAAAACCACTATTCGTTATGTTTTGAGCCTGAAAAGTCAATGAGTCAAGAGTCAGTAAATTGACTACCACAGGATCTGAAAAAACACTTGTATCTCCTGCTGATGAAATGGCTCTTCCAAAAACATAGTATGTTTCAAATGGAGATGGTGCTTGAAAAGATAGTGCGGTATCTCCAGCAATCAATATCGAATCAGTAGGTAAATCTGCAATGGTATCATTTTCCGTTGAAATAAATATTTCATATTCAACTGCATTTTCTACTGAATCCCATGCTAAATCAAAGCTTGATGTGGTGATATTTGAAGCACTAATAACTGGAGTATTTAAATTCAATATCCCATAATAGGCTGCAGAAAGTTGACCTCCCTCCTGAAGGATTAAGAAATCTTTCACACCATCATTGTTTAAATCTAAAACATCAAAATCTGCTATAATACCGCCAGCATACGATAATACTAATTCTTCCGTTAATTGCCCTGCCCCATTATTTAGTAAAACATGTAATGAAGCAGTGTTTTGATTTGATACAATTAAATCTTGAAAACCATCACCATTAATATCCTCTGCATCCATTTTGGCAGGAGTAAAGCTTAATGGCACAGTTGTTAGATCAATAGATAAAGTTCCATTATTAAAGCTGTAAATTTCTATTTCATTTGTGCTTTGATTTGAAGCTACTATCTGGCTAAGCCCATTATTTAACAATGAAATATTTTTGATTTCAAATATCTGATTAGCTGTTCTTGAATTGTTACTGTAATAGAACAAAGTATCTTGACTATACAAATCAAGCATTCCGATAATGCTTTCTTCCCTAACTAAAAACCCTATATCCATAGAGCCATTATCAATAAAATCACCAAGTAAAATTGATGAAACATTTTTATTTGAAGGTTCGAAAAATGGCAATGTAGAATTATTATTAGGGTCACAAGTTTCTCCGTTATTCCCAACACTTATCATGCTTGAATTTGAAGAAACATTATAAACACTGAATAAAGGATCTGATATACCATCCAAACTAATATCATTGAAAACATAATCATTATAGACTGTTTCATTATTAGCTTCTCCTTCCTGATATTGACTAAAATTACCAAACCCATCATTTTGATAATAAAGTAGACCATTATCACCGTTAACATCAAATTCAATAATGGCATCCAGTCCAACTGTTTTATTAAAGTTGGATAGACCTAATTGAAATTTTGTGGGATTAATTTGTGTGCCTTCATTAAAAACATTGAATTCCTGTTTTGAAAATGTTCCTGACAAATTCTTAACAAGAGTTACTGACTGATAATCTTGACTTACAATCATTGCATCAAAATTATTATCATTATCAATTTGCCCTATTTGCATTTCCGTTTGGCCCAATAAAACACTTCCATTTATCGTATCAATAGCTGATAAATTAGTGTAATTATTACTAATAATAGGAGAGGTATTAGGGTATTTTATTATAAAGTTCTGGCGACTATAGGCTATTTGATCTGTACCATAAATTAATTCTACTGATCCTGATCTAGCTCCTTCTGGAACAGACACAGTAATAGAATTAGCAGTGTTGCTCAATACTGGAGCCAGCTTACCTCCAATATATACTTTATCAGCAGCTGATGCGAAGCTAGCAGAATAATTAATAGTTACTGAATCTCCTGGTGCTCCAGCATAAGTCGATAAATTCAAAATCGTTTTTCCTTCATAAAAAGGGTTTTCATTTTGCAAATTTGATGCTAATCCAAACCTTGTAGTATCAGCAATTGAAAAATTATATTCTGTAGCGGTAACAAAGGATGAATCTGTAATTGAACCATTCCCTAATGAATTACCATTATTAAAATTCACTAATTCCAAAGCAGAGAAATTAGTCACACCTTGTTTTAAAGGTTCTGGAATAATAGGTTCAAAGTTAGCCGCTACATTTACATCAGACAGTTCTGCTCTTAGCTGCCAAAACTCTTCTGTTCTATCTCTTACTAATGAAGAATTTGTAATTGCAGAATCTAATAACCCACAAGAATTATCAAAACTAGAAATGATAACCTTATCTGTTAATTGAAATTCTTCATTATTAAGAATTCGAATTTGTTTTAAACCTAAATCACTTCCAACTGGAAAAG
>QNXU01000073.1 GCA_003973485.1 Bacteroidota bacterium
TTTTGATATATTACTTAAACTTAGGAAACAGTATTTTTTTTGGTAGCAGTCTATTTAATTGCAATATTTCCTAATCATGTCATAAGCCCGTGGATGTCCTAATTCTCCCGCCTTGGATAAATCTAAACATCCGCTATTTATTTGATCTAAATATATTTTAGAAAGCCCTCTATTATAGTGTCCATCAGAATAGTTAGGATTAATCTCAATTACCTTTGTGAAATCCGATATTGAGCTTCTGTACTGTTTAGACATCCCCTTGGACAATCCTCTGTTATAGTATGCATTGAAAGACTCAGGTGCGAGTTCTATCGCTTTTGTGTAATCTGCAATTGCACCTCTGTAGTCTTGTAAAGACTGTTTAACATTCCCTCTATTTGTGTACATTTTGTGATCATAAGGGTCCAGTTCTATTCCTTTTGTGTAATCTGCAATTGCGCCTCTGTAGTCTTGTAAGTCTGCCTTAGCTATTCCTCTATTGAAATATGCATCTGAGGATTTAGGATTTAGCTCGATTGCTTTTGTGTAATCTGCAATTGCACCTCTGTAGTCTTGTAAATTGTACTTAGACACTCCTCTATTAGTATATATTTCGTGGTCATTAGGGTCAAGTTCTATTGCTTTTGTGTAATCTACTATTGCGCCCATATAATCTTGTGAATTGTCCTTATCTATTCCTCTATTATTATATTCAACTGCTGTTTGGCTACAAGCATTGGATATTGATAAAACTGTAATTAATAAAATATATATCTTTCTCATTTTTATTTAGTGGTATTCAATTTTAACGACAAAATAATCCAGTGTTAAACTATCTTAGATAAAGATAAAAAAAAGATTGAATTTTACATTGTCTCTTGGATTCATTTTTGAACTTGGTATGATATATAAAATATCATTCTCTTCGTAAAGTAAGTTGACCAAGGTTCTCGGATTCTATTTTTACACTGATGTCCTCAATCGAACCGATTTCAAATTCTAAATCGTCATTTTCAATGTGATTGAAGTGAAATCGGAATTCTTGTTGGAATCCCAAGCTTTCGGGTTTGTGGAAGATTGATAATCGTGAATAATCTTTCGCATCGGAATAATACATTACGGGTTTGTAAGAACAATTGTATTTGTTTTTAGTTGCTTTTTCGATTCTTTTGATAAACTCTTCTGGGTTTGTTATCAATAGTGCTGTTTCACCAAAATTTGCTACTCTTGGGTCGATGAATAATTGTCCATTTGCCGAATCGGGAGTTACTGCATAGAGACAATAAATATGTGTTAAGTCAAAGGATGGGTCAAAAATATTTAAACGACCCTCCTTAAAGGTGAAAGGTAACTCCTTATTGTCTACAATGAGTTTTAAATCTTTTATTGCCATCGAACTTTCAGCTCCTTCTCTGTTATCTCTTCTAAGTTCTATTTCCTCTATTTCATGCTCTCGGAAATACTTAACTGTCTTAGAATGAATAAGCCCCTTTTGTCTTAGTCTATCAATATGTTCCTCTTTACCAATCTTGATAAGTAAGCTAAGTTTGTATGTGAAAGTTCTTGTCATTTTATATTTCATCAAAACAATGATATTTCACATCTCCCTAATCAGTTCCTTAGCCTTATCCAGCGTATAAGCTCCCTGAACCTCTTTCCTGTCGAATACCATGAAGTATGCAAAATCTTGTCCAGCCTGCCTTTCCCATTCGTTTCCAAGCCTACATTTAGCTTCGCTATCGGAGCCATCTAAATGGTCGCCCTTAGTTTCTACTAATACTGTTTTTCCTGATTTAGTCTGTAGAATAAAATCAGGATAATGATTTGCTTTAAATCCATTGATGAAAAAGCCTTTTCCTCGCTCCAAGTTCCTATGCCAGAATGCAATGTTGGAGGACGTTCCAATTTCCATTGCCACACGTTCCTCAAAGCCATTCATTGAACCTTCTCTTTCATAGAGAGAATTGCCAATCGATGAACCTGGCTTTCCTGGGACAATTTCATAACCTAACTTCCAGTTGGGCTTGGTGTTAATTTTTTTAGACTTTATTAAGTCCATGAAACGACCTTCTGCATAAGAATCAGCCAATTGGCGGATCTTTACTTTTATTTTATCGGTATAACTCCACTTTCTCACCAAGATGTCACGAAGTTGTTCAGTATTCATGCTGTTCAAAATTCTGCCGATATATACCTTGATTTCTTGGTCTGCGATGGGGTACATGTTCCCTATGATTTGCATCATTTGGTGCGTGATGTCCGAGATTTGGTTTTCTTTTGGTTTCGCTAAAATATATTCAGCTATTGGGTCTTTCACCATGCTGTCTTCTATTTTGGTAAAAGATGGTCTGTATTCGTTTTCCTTCTCCAAGTCTATTTTATAAAGGTCAGCCGAAATCTTATCGAAATCAATTTTTATATCTTCCTCGGAAAGTTTGAAATCCTTCAACAGTGATTCTCTATTGAGTAACTCTTCCTCTGTTCCAAAAATATCACTTGCTGTTACTTTTATGAAGAATTGTGGGAATTCAATCTTATCAATATATTCTCTGTTGGAATCTTTGACTTTATAGCGTTTTACTTTCTCGCCCATCTCTTGGAATATTTTTTCGTCCACAGGCTGTTTTTCCTGCTCCTTTATTTGCTCTTCTAATTGTCTATTCTGTTCCTCCGCAATGGTTTCTATTTCTGATACCACAGAAGTTGATTCAGATTCTTCATCATCTGCACTTGGGTCAAACGTTACTCTTTTTTTGTCGATATCTTCTTCGCCCTGCTCTGTTTGTTGTTCTGGGAATAAGAAAGACTCCACTGGTTCAGTAGCAATTTTTTTCTTTTCTTCTTCTGTCATTTTATCGACTTTGCGATAATCTTTTCCACTGAATCCAGATTCCTGCAATCCTTTTACAATGCTCTGCAAGGTCTCATTGAACTTGGCAGATGCCGTTAAAAATAAGATAGGTTTAGCTGAAAAGCTTTGTGACGTTGCACATATGGTTGGCGTAATACTCGACCCAAAATCTGCTCAACGTCCACCGCACTTGACTTGTCGGCTAATGAAGCCAATATATAGGCAAAAGGACAATCCCAACCTTCTTTCAATGCATTAATGGTGATGATGTAACGGACCTCACAGTCTTTGCTCATCAAGTCAATGCCTTTTAGTTCGTCAATGTTGGCGGTCTTGATTTTGATTTGACTTTCAGGTATGCCTAAACCTAATAATTGTTCCTTCAACTTTTCAAAAGTGGTATTGTCATCCTTTGTTTTTGGCTGAGCTTGAAACAATACTATTGGTCTTATGTACCGACCACCATCAGCTTCTTGCTTTTTGGCAAGGTTTTCCAGTTTACGTTGTAAGTGGAGGGCATTGTTGATTACTTCCGTCTTGTCATGATTGTTGTAAACGATGACTGGCAACTTCACCATATGTTCCTTTTTCAGTTCGATAGCTGGAACAAGACTTACTATGTTACTATTATCTTTTGGAGTTGCTGTTAAGTCAAGAATGAATGAAGGATTTAAGTTTTTTAACATATCCACACTCAAATCACTTTCGGCATTATGGCTCTCATCCACCACCAAAACAGGATTTAGATACCTTAGCACATTAATTAATGCTGTGTCGTCAACACCAGTTAATATATGTTCGCTATTTTTGTACTGAGAAACGAAGCTTTCCAGTTGACCGTTTTCTTGAAATACTTTTCTATCATCTTTATTCTTGGCTCTCAAACTTGAAAAACTCATTACGAATATGCTTAGCTGATCTTTTACAACCGTAGGATTGAAATTTGAACCCTGCAATAAATCTGCTTTTTGATAAATTTCTATTCGATTATTAAATAGTGTATTGAGTTTTTGTCGGTATGGATGCTCAGCATTAGAAAGTGCTTCCACTGTCTGTTGAAGGAGATTACTCCAAGGAACTAACCAAATTACTGCTTTGGGTTTTGCGGAATCATAAGCCGAAAAAATAGTATGTAAAGCATTAACAGCGATAAATGTTTTTCCACCTGCTGTTGGTACTTTAACGCAGACGTGCGCAGCATTTGGGATATTGTTTTTATATGGTTCCATCCCCGTACTATCCAAAGGATTGTAAGGACCAATCTTATCTTCCCAGTATTGATTGAATGCTTTGGCTAAGCTTTTATGCTCTTGCACATAGCCTAAGTATTCTTCAAGATTCTCAATTACTTTTCTTTGGTAACTTTTTAATTCCATAACTTAAAATCTTGTGATGTCTCTCGGTATTTTTTTGAATATGATATTTTTCTTCGCCATAAACTCTTTTGGCAGCAAACAATTGTCAGCGTAGATTATATATTGCTCTCCTTTGGTTTTTATGAGTTCTAAAGCATCGAAATCTAAGGTAGTCAATCTGTCTTTTTCGTAGATGAAATAGTAAGCGGATTCATCTTTTTTACCCAAAAAGTAAGGTTCTTTATTTGGCTCTTTAAAGGAAGTATGAGTTTCTGAAAACCAAATGTATTCTCTTATTTTCTGCAAGCTGACTTGTTCATTTAAGTTTTGGTTGATGTCGAATAGAGGTAAACCGAGTTCAAAATAATCAAATGCTCCGCTCATACCGTTTACCGCTTTAATATCTTTACCGTACCCTTTATTGACACGTTTTATTCGTTCAGCTGTGATATTACTTGCATAATCTTCTAATTCTACCAATATGAATTTTCTATTCCCACCATCTTGTTGATTCAATTTCATCACAGCGTGAGCAGTAGTACCTGAACCTGCAAAAGAATCAAGGATGATTGAGTCTTTATTTGAATATAACTCAAAACACCTTTTAACTAAATCAACGGATTTAGGATAATCAAAAACTGCTTTAGAGTCGAAAATTTCCTTTAACTTTTGGGCGGCATCTTGGGAATGTCCAACCTCTGAAAATTTCCAAATTGTCATTGGAGTCATTCCTTCTTTTACCTCACTTAGAAATTTCTTTACTCTGGGCATATTACTTCCATTAGCTCCAAACCAAATTCTGTTTTCAGAAAGCATTTGTTTGTATCTATCTTCCGTGAATAGCCAACATCTTCCAGAAGCAGGTTTAACCTCTTTTCCACTCGGAGTAACGATTTTATATAATTTATCCTCAACAACTGGTCCGACAGTCATATCTGATGACATCCAAACTCCTCTATGGTCGTTGTCAGGGTTTTTGTATCGATTGTCACTTGTATTATTTCGAGGTAGACCATTGCAAATTAGATTGTCCCTCTTTTTTCCATAACATAAAATAAAGTCGTGATTATCCGAAAAGTGCTTTTTTAAATTAACAGGAGAAAAGGATTTTTCCCAAATAATATTAGTTATAAAATTTCTGTTTCCAAAAATTTCATCACATATCAATTTGAGATTAGCTTGTTCGTTATCATCAACGGAAATAAATATAGCCCCATCATCAGCTAATAGTTTATGCAAGAGCTTTAAACGTGGATACATCATACACAACCATTTGTCGTGTCTTGTCAAGTCTTCACCATCTCTCCCAACTACTTCACCCAACCATTTTTTGATTTTTGGATGATTTACATTGTCATTGTACACCCAACCTTCATTTCCTGTGTTATATGGTGGGTCTATGTAGATGCATTTTATTTTACCCTCATATTCTGGTAGTAAACTTTTTAAGGCTTCTAGGTTGTCACCATGTATAATTTTGTTTTCAGAAGTTGTGTTTTTATTTACTTTACCATTACTAAAGGTGTATTGTGGCTCTAGTATTTTATAAGGTACATCTTGGTGATGGTTTATTACTTTTTCTTTTCCTATC
>QNXU01000398.1 GCA_003973485.1 Bacteroidota bacterium
CATGGTTTCTCCTTTCCAAGGCGCAATGGCCCCTTCATAAACCGAGAGCGTTTTGTCAGGGATTACCAAATCTTCATCTATCCCTAAAACTTTTCCAAAACCTTCGCAAGTTCTGCAAGCACCATAAGGATTATTAAAACTGAATAGGTTGATAGAGGGCTCTTCAAATTGAATCCCATCCAATTCAAAGCGGTCATTATATTCTTTTTTGCCTTCTGATTCTACAAAGTCAATGATACATTCCCCATGTCCTTCAAAAAAAGCAGTTTGAATGGAATCCGCTATTCTAAATTGGTTGTCTTCATCTTGTTTCTGAACCGATGTTCTATCAATTAGAATAAAAAGGTCTTTTCTTTTTAAGGATTGATTTTCCTCTAAAATATCTTCTATCTGTAAAACTTCCTCTTTATGAATAACTCTGGTGTAGCCTTTACTCAGTAGCAGTTCTAGTTCTTGTTGCAAAGTTCTACCTTTTGGTACAATCAAAGGTGCCAACACCATAAAGCGTTCTCCTTCTTTATGTTCATGTATTTCATCTGAAATGCTGGTGACTGTATCTCTAGTAACTATTTTACCGCTTTTAGGCGAGTAGGTGACTCCAATTCTGGCGAAAAGGAGTTTCATATAATCATAGATCTCAGTGGTTGTACCGACTGTAGATCTTGGATTTCGGGTATTTACTTTTTGTTCTATGGCAATAGCAGGAGAAACCCCTCTTATATAATCAACCTCTGGTTTTTCCATTCGGCCCAAAAACTGACGAGCATAAGAGCTTAAGCTTTCCACATACATTCTTTGCCCTTCGGCAAATAAAGTATCGAATGCCAAAGATGATTTACCTGATCCGGAAAGCCCGGTCACAACCACTAATTTATTTCTAGGAATAGCTACGCTTAGGTTTTTCAAATTATTAACCCGAGCGCCTTTAATGATGATATATTTTTTAGGGTCAAGGTTTTCAAAATCCACTTGACCATTTGATTTTTCGACTACTTCCATAAGCTTACAAAGATAAAAGGCTAACCCGAGAAAACGGAATTTGTTGGCTAAAGAAAAAATTTAAAAATTTTCTTAAAAAATATGACCCAATTAAGAAAAACTTGGTGTATAGCATGATGAAAGGAAAAACTATATCTAAACAATTATGAAAAATTTAATGAAGAACAAATTATGGGCAGGCTTAATACTTATACTAAGTGTAATGTGGAGCTGCGAAGTTACAGAAGAAAATAATCCACCAAGTGCAGTAGCCACTTCTGAGGTCCGTGTTGAACTAGGAACCACTACCACGCTCGATGGAAGTGCTTCTAGTGATGTGGATGGGGATGATTTAACTTATGAATGGACTTTGGTTGATGCTCCGGGTCCAAATTTGGACAATTTATCTAATTCAAATTCTGCAGTTGCGCAATTTCAACCTATTGCAGCTGGTAATTTTACATTCCAACTAACTGTAAGTGATCCTGCTGGGGCTTCTGATACTGATGAAGTTACTATTGAGGTTTTTGCACCAGCGAATGAGTCTCCTAATGCAGTTATTTTGGATGAAAATGGAGATGAATTTTCAGCTACCAATGATAATATCACTTTCAATGTTGGTTCAGAACTGATTTTAAATGGTGAGGCTTCATCTGATCCTGAAGGGGATGCCATTAGTTATGAATGGGCTGTTGAAAATGCCCCTACGGGAAGTGCTGTTACTTTTTCTGCTCCTGAAAGTGCTAATACTACTGTTGTGGTTGATACAGAAGGAGAATATACTATTAGTTTATTGGTTAGAGATGGAGAGGGTGGAGAAAATAAAGCTCAAATCACGGTCGAAGCCGAAGTAGCTCCAGTAGAAATAGGTGGAAGTATCTCAGAGAATACCACTTTAGAAAATGTATATGAAAACCCGGATCTTCCAGATTACAGAGCTATTTCTACCTTAGATGTACTTGCAGGAGTGGTGCTAACTATCGAACCTGGTGTAACAATAGAATTTGTGAACGCAACTAGACTTGAATTAGATGGTAGGATTGTTGCAGTAGGAACTGCTGAAGATTCAATTAAATTCACTGGAGTAGAGAAAGTAAAAGGATTTTGGGATGGAATTACTGTTTTCTCAGATGAGAATCAAAATATCTTAGAGTATGCTGTTGTTGAATTTGGAGGAGGAGAAGCAAGAGGATTCGGATTGCCAAAGACAAACATTGGAGTAGACGGTGGTTATAGATTAAGAATTAAAAATTCTACTATAAGAGAAAGTGATGGTTACGGTGTTTATTTTGATGGAGGAACTGTTCAAGAGTTTAGTAACAATCATTTTGAAGGAAATAATCTTTCTCCACTATCCATTACTGCAATGGAGGTTGCCAAATTAGATAATGCTTCAACCTATACTGGAAATAACAGGTTTATTGAAATTCAAGGTTCTGGTTTAACCGGAACAACTGAAACCGTTTGGCCAGTAATTAATGATGGAACGCCTTACAGAGTAATGGGAAATTTGAATATAGATGGTGGTTTAAGTATTCAAGCAGGAGCTACTTTTGAATTTACTTCAGGGACTCGAATGGAAATTGATTATGATGGATATGTGAAAGCACTAGGTACTGAATCTGATAAGATTACTTTTAAAGGATCTGAAGAAAGTGTAGGATTCTGGCTTGGAGTTACTGTATTCTCTAATAATTTAAATAATCAATTTGATCACTGTGTATTTGCCCATGGCGGGAGTGAGGCTCGCGGATTTGGATTGGAAGCAGCTAATTTAGCAGTTGATGGAGGAGCACAGGTTACGATATCTAATTCTGAGTTCTACGAAGCTAATGGCTATGGTATATTTATTGAAAGCAATGGCGAATTAAAAGAATTGAGTAATTCAATTATTAGAAATAACACAGGGATAGCTGCCGCTGTAGATATTAATAGTATTCATAACATTGATAACATAACAACATTTAATGATGGAAATGGTGATAATAGTGTAGCTATTACAGGTACAACTTTAAATCAAAATACGAATGAAGTGACTTGGAATGCACTATCTAATGGTACTCCATATTATGTTAGAAATAATACTTCAATTGAATCAGGTTTAAATTTAAGCCCAGGCGTAAATATTGAGGTAGGTACTGATAGATATCTTGATGTTGACAATGTTGGTTATATTATTGCTGATGGAGAAAGCACGGGAATTTCTATAACAGGAAAAACCAAAAGCCCAGGAGCATGGCAAGGAATTCAGATTTGGACAAATGATACCAGAAATTTACTTAATAATGTAACGGTTTCTCATGGCGGGAGCTCTGCTAGAGGTTTTGGTATTCCTGAATCAAACATTGGCGTAGATGGTTCAGCAAGATTAACGGTTACAAATTGTAACATTACCGATTGTGATGGAACAGGATTGTTTGGAGAATCTGGTTCTACAGTTACTCAATCTGGCAATACATTCAGTAATAATCTTGTAGATATTGATTTGAATTAATTTAAGTAAAAAAGACGGGAAAAGCTCTCGTCTTTTTTTATAAAATTAAACTTAGAATATGAAAAGACTACTTTTAATAATACTGCTAGCTTCTTGCTCAATATCCTTTAATTCCAAAGCCCAAGTCTACCAAAAGGGTGATAATTTATTCAATCCCGGTATTGGTTTGGGTTACTACGGATATGGTCTAGTAGGGAATCAAACTTTTAGTTTACCCGCACTTACTGCTAATTATGAAATTGGGATTCATGAATATTTTGGAATTGGCCCTTATGTAGGCTATAAAAGCTGGAGATATTCTTACTTAAATAGTGATTATGGATTTAACATAATTGCTTTTGGGGCTAGAGGTTCCTTTCATTACAGCACTTTGCTTAAAGAAGAGCTGGATGTAGATATCGATGACTCAAAATGGGATTTATACATTTTAGCCAATTTTGGATTTGAAGTATTTAGCTACACAGGGGATACAAATTTCGAAGGAGATGTTGATTTTGTATTTCTGAGACCAGCCTTAGGAGTTCGTTATTATTTCAGTGATAACTTCGCCATGTATGGTGAAGGCGGTAGAGGAGCTCTAAGCTATTTGACATTAGGAATTAGCTTGAAAATGTAATTGAACATGGAGATGAGACCTAAACAAAACAGGTGTTTGTTTAGGTGTTGTTTTTTCATTTTAAGCCGGAAAGCCGCTTCCTTTGGGGGCGGTTTTTTTCATTTATAACAATCCACTTCAGGGTTAAGGTGTCTTCTGACCTAACTGCTTTCTAAGGTCAGGCTATAGTCAGACCGGCTTTAAGTTGAAAAACTCTAATATCCCAATTTTTCCTTTTATCAAATATCATTTCCGCATTTACTCATAAAAATGTAGTTTAAAACTTCATTTTTAAAATTCTATCTTTTATGAGAAAATCATATTTCAGTTTTTGTTTTTTCATGCTGTGCTTAACTTCATCTTTTGCACAAGAGTTAGGTGAATTAAGTGTTCAGAAAATCATGCGAGACCCGGCATGGATTGGGCATTCACCTGATAATTTTTATTGGGGAGAAAACAGTGGACAATTATTTTTCAATTGGAATCCCGATAATAATCCTGAGGACTCGCTTTATACTTATGTTTTTAGTGAAGATGAAATAATCCCAATTCCTCATGAGCAGGAAATGAGTTTTCCTGATAGAAATGGTGTTTACAATAAAGCCAGAACAGAAAAACTATTTGTCAGAAATGGTAATTTATATCTATCCGAAATCAAAACTGGAAATATCGAGCCTTTAATTGAAAGTTCCCAGAGGATTTCCAATGCAGGCTTTTTATCAAATGAGGAAGAAATATTCTATGTAATAGATAACAATATCTTTAGTTGGGATAGAGAAACAGGCAAGACCCTTCAACTTGTCGAGTTTAGTAAAGATGCAGAGCCAAAAGAAAAGTCTGCTAAAAAATCTGATAAAGAAGAGTGGTTGAATAATCAGCAGCTTGAATTGTTCAGTGTGCTGAAAGAAAATAAAGAGAAAGACGCAAAATCTGCTGAGTATAGAGAAAGCATTAAATCAAAAGGAATTCCCACTGTTTATTTAGAGGGCAAAAGATTAATTGAATCTAGTATCAGCCCTGATGGAAATTATGTGGTATATCGATTATATATTTCTCCAAATGCAAATGATAATACCATAGTGCCAAATTATGTGACAGAATCAGGCAATACTGAAGACTTGAGAGCTCGTTCAAAAGTTGGCGGTGAACAAGCTTACATGGAGTTAGGTGTTTTCAATCTCAGAACCAGAGAAAATAAAATAGTAAGCATTGATGAAGTAGAAGGACTGAATCAAATCCCGGAATTTTGGAGTGATTATCCTGAAAGAGAAGAAGAAGATTTTGAGAGCAGAAAAATGATTTTCCAATCTCCTTTATTTTCTGAAGATGGAAAATATACAATTATTGATGCCAGGGCTACTGATAATAAAGATAGATGGTTGTTTTTGCTCGACCCTGAAACTGCCAAATTAGATTTAATTGACAGACAAAGAGATGAGGCTTGGATTGCAGGTCCGGGAGTTGGCTATGCTTGGGGAGGTTCGACTAAAGGCTTTTTAGCTGATAATAAAACCCTTTATTTCCAATCTGAAGAAAGTGGCTACAGTCATCTCTATTCAGTAGATTTAAGTAAGTCTAAAAAGAAGAAAAAGCAATTGACTAAAGGCGATTTTGAGATTTATGATGTGAATTTATCTAATGATAAAAGTCATTTTTATTTCTTGGCCAATCCAGAAAGTCCAGGCATTCGAAATCTATATAAAATGGC
>QNXU01000435.1 GCA_003973485.1 Bacteroidota bacterium
ATAAGTGAAATGAAAAAATTTGATGCAAATGGTGTTGAATGGAGTAAAAGTAAAGAACGTTATGAAGGTCTGGAAAAACAACTAAAAAATCTGGAAGAAATTGACCTTCTGAAAGCCAAAGCAATTTTATCCAATAAATGTATCTGCTTGGATTTGAAAAAGCAACGATTTGGTACCATTTGGTCCGTGGTATCAAATCTCAATGCCCTAACAATAGAAAGAGCGGAAACAAAACCTAAAACAACAAATTTTAAACCTGAAACAAGGCTAGATTGGTGGCTAAACAATAGAGATATTAACATTTCAAATACCATGAAAAAATAAAAAATGAGAAAACATCTTTTTATAATATTATTCTCTGTTTTGGCACATCTAGGTTTTGCGCAACAAAAGTCCATATCCATAACTATTGATGATGTACCTAGTACAACCAAATACCGAAAGGATCATTTCAGACCGTTGCTGTTAAATGTGCTGGACTCTCTGAAGGTGCCATTTACCATTTTCATCAACGAAGATAAGATTTATAAAACCGAGTTTATAGTTAAGAACAAAGATTTATTGGAGCAATGGATAAAAAACAGCGAAGCTATAATTGGCAACCATACCTACAGCCATTTCAGATATTCAGAAGTCGGTTTTAAAAGTTTTGTAAAAGACATCGAAAAAGGTGATAGTCTAACAGAATTGTATGCTGCCAAATACAATAAAGACCTTAAGTATTTCCGATTTCCATTTAACGATCTGGGTAAAGACTCGACCCAGCATATACAAATTATAGAATATCTTAAATCAAAAGATTATAGTATAGCCCCTTTTACCGTTGAAAGTTCCGACTGGATGTTTGATACGGTATATCAATATTATCTCAATAATGGTGACACCGAAAAAGCAAAAGCCATTGGTGAGCAATATGTAGATAAGACCATAGAGCTCTTAAACTTTTATGAGAGGATGGCAACCTCAATCTATAAGCGCCCTATTAAGCATATTTATCTATGCCATGATAATGCCATTAATACCGATTATTTAGTTGAAATCATTTCAAGACTAAAACAAGCCGATTACAGAATTGTCAGCTTTGAAGAATCATTGACCGACCCTATTTACACACAAAAAGACACCTATTACAAAAAATGGGGCATCAGTTGGTTGTATCGATATATGGATACACAAGAAGAACGCATAAAATGGATGAAACTAGAACCAAGTCTATCCGAGATAGAAAAGGTTTACAATAAAATCCAAAATATTAAAAACTAACCTATTTTAAGTGTAAGATATATCAAGATTCAGTAATACCCTGTCTGTGCCTGTTATATAATTTACATAAAAGACAATCAAAGGAATTGACTTTTATATTGTCAAGTGCTCAGTGAATAGAAGAGTAAATAGGCAACAAAATTCTTTCTTAAAATGAGACTTTGTATCATTAACTATTTTCCAATTTCAATATTTGCTGGCTCAAGTTTAAACGAAAAGCTTAAAAAAAATTCTTGAACTACAAATAAATTAACCAAAAGACTTAGAGAAGATAGGTGATTTTCTTTCAAGCTATTTTCTGAGTTGCCTGATAATGAAGAAGTATACAATACAAGTATAAGAGCTAGATATATTTAGGAAATACTCCGAGATATATTTTGAGTTTTATTCATCATGCTGGAGATGCCGTTGATGCATTGCTACTAATAGAAAATTCTACGCCAATAACACTTTTATATGATTAAAGGTCTTCAAGGTGAATTGGCATTCAAGCAAAATTCATTTTGTCTTTTTTGTACAATTAATTATTACAAGGGTCTAATAGTTTTGCCAATAATTAATTTTGTAACCATAATTGAATAAGTATTTAAACTAAGTTGAAATAATGATTTTAATAATTAAAAACATGGATGATGTCAAAAAAAAATCGATTTCTGTTGGAATATTGATAATTCTTAGCATTGTGGTAGGTATTTTGAGTATAGACCCAGTAATTGATGAAATGGGTAATCTTGAAAGTGTCACAATCAATTCATATTCAATATTAATTCGAGCTTTCATGCAGTTCCTTTTAGCTCTTATTTATGCAAGTATTCCAATAATTCTATATTCAATACTAAAAAAAATTAACACTGGTCTAACAGTTGGATTTCTTGTTTTTAGAATTATTTCTGTAGTATTTATTTTTATAGGCTGGCTGAGCATACTACTTTTATTGGTCTTAAGTGAAGAATTTATACAGGCAGGAAGTCCTGAATTATCACATTTCCAAACATTAGATACTTTAATACGGTCTGGCAGAGATTTAATAAATCATGTGGCGATGCCCATAATTCTAAGTGTTGGTAACCTAATGTTTTATTATCTTTTATATCATTCAAAACTTATCCCTAAGTGGTTGTCTTTTTGGGGACTTATTGCTACTGTTTTAAGCGGAATTATTGCAAGCTTACTACTCATGTTTGATGTTATAGATATTATTACTCCAGCTTATATATCAATGGCCTTTCCTACAGCTTTGTTTGAGATAACTTTAGCAGTTTGGTTGATAATTAAAGGTCTTAAATCCGATGTTATAAATTTTATGGTTGAAAGAAATGAAAACTAATTGTTGTATAACAATATCCATATATCTGTTCTTTTCTCTTTACGCTTTTGGGCAAAACGAATTATCTCAGAATCAAGTTTTAGAAGATTATACCATTTTCAGAGAGATTATTACAACTGGACATCCAAGTTTATATGAATATACATCAAAATTTGAGTGGGATAGTATTTTTAGAACTTTTAGACAAAATGGAATTAAAAAAGTTAAAAATTCAAATGATTTGTTTAAGTCTTTTACCGCTATAGCTGACAAGGCTAAGGATGGACATTTAATAGTATATCACCCAAAAATGGATACCGTTCCACCAATGTTCCCATTACTTTTGAAAATCATAGATAAAAAATTTTATACAGATACTGATGATTTTGGGATTTCAGTGGGCTCAGAAATAAAATCTATTAACGGCAAGCCTTCTCAAATTATTTTGGAAAACTTAATGAAGTATGCTCCATCAGATGGTTTAAACTTAACAAAAAAATATCGTCAAATAGAAAATGAATTTGGAATTCTTCACTATTACGAATATGGTAGTAAACAGAGCTATTCTGTAAAATACGAGACCATAAAGGGTGAAGTTAAAACAATTGAAATTGCTCCTAAATCTTTTGAAAGAATAGGAAATCGATATCCCAACAGAAATTCTCATTTTGCATCGTATCATCAAAATACAGATCAATTTGAATATTTTAAAAATAGAATAGCAGAAAAGTGGCCATTGGTCTATTATATAGACTCCATAAACACAGCGGTATTAACAGTGAATTCATTTGGTTTGGATCCTGAAGAATTTAAATCAAAACTGATTGATTTATTTAGAGGAATTAAGAAGAATAAAGTAGAAAGCCTAATAATAGATATAAGACAAAATTTCGGGGGATACAGAATCAATGCCATTAACCTATATTCTTTTTTAACGATTGCGCCTTTTAAACAAAGAATATCAGAAAGTGCTATTACAAAAGTGCTTCCTCATGAAGAATATATTATCCATACAATGTCTGATTATATCAAATTCTTTGAAATGTATTTTGTCTCAGCCAAAGGAGAGGACGGTAGGTGGTTGTTGAAGGAAGATCATGCTCAAGCAGAAATGATCCCTTACAAAAAAACATTTCAAGGAAAGGTGTATGTTTTAGTTGGAGGCAATACATTTTCAGCTGCTAGTGCTTTTGCATTGAATACTAAAAACGACCAAAATATTACTCTTGTAGGTGAAGAGACAGGTGGCGGCTACTACTTCCATACTGGTCAATATTCTGCCTTATACGAATTACCAAATTCAAAAATCATGGTGCGGATGCCATTTGTAAAAATTGATAAATATGTTCTTGATAATTCTATCCCAAAGGGAAGTGGAATATTACCTGATATTAAAGTTACGATGACAGTAAAGGATTTAATTGATGGAAAAGACAGTCAATTAGATTTTATAGTGAGGCAAATAAGTAAGAAATAACATTAGTTAGCATTGAGTTAGCTTCATTTGGTCATCAAGTCACTCGCTATTAAATGCCAATAGCTTTTAAAGTTTGGTTCATGACACTTATGCGGAGAATGGTTTAAACACCTATTTATTTGATCAAATTGATGAGTTTAAACAAGTAACAGAGGAATGAAGATCACCAACTCAAATGGATTGGCTCCTTTTATTTAGAGAAGTAAGCACAAAAGGGGAAGATTTTGAATTTATAGATGGTAAATTTCAGTCCCTGTTTGGAGGTGTAAGGTCAAATAACGGCACTTTTGCTAATTCTGGTATTTTGCGTTCTAATTGGACTTCAACCTCCCTTGTTGATAATAATTAATATTTATACGGCATTTGTGAAAATCTTGTTGGCGAAGTCAAAGGCTTATCAAGCAATGAGATGAGTGTAAGGCTAATGATAATGAAAAATCATTAATTGTAAATCACATGAATTATGGTTACGATACATCAAAAAACAGTTATTGGATTATTTTTAACATTACTTTTCCTGTTAGCGGCAAATACTAATTTTGCACAAATTACAGAAAATCAAAGTTCAAAATTGCTTATACATAATGGAAACATCATCAATATTAAAAACGGAGAGATACTTTATAACCATTCAATTGTAGTTTCTGATGGAGTAATAGAATCCATTATGCCAGCTACAAATGTGAAGCTAAATTCTTACTCAATCTATACTGATGCTAATGGTAAGTTTGTAATTCCTGGAATATGGGATATGCATGCTCATATGCGGGCAGATAATCTTCCGCCATTTATTACCACAGAATGGATGATGCCACTACTTATAGCAAATGGTGTTACAGGTGTTAGAGATATGACATCTAGCTGCCAATATGATAGTCAAGGACCAGTATGTTTAGATCAAATGCGGAAGTGGCAAAATGAAATTGAATCTGGAAAACTCTTAGGGCCTCGTTTATTGGCATTAAGTAGTTATCAAATAAATCCTGATTGGAATTACCAATTTTGTGAGCAAGAAGCACGGGCATTAGTTCATCAATTTAGTAATCAAAATCTTGATCTCATAAAAATTTATTTTAGACTTTCACCAAAAGCATATTCATGGATTATTGATGAATCTGAAAAATTAAACATTGATGTTGGTGGACATATTCCAATAAGAATGTCGGTTATTGAGGCCTCAGAAAAAGGATTAAGAAGTTTGGAGCATGCACGTGATCTACTTTTTGATTGTTATCCAGAATCAAATAAATTCCGTAAAGAAGCAAAATCTCAAGATCCCAGTGTTAAAATAATGCATCAAATGGTAGATGAATTTGATGAAAATATATTAAATGAAATCTTTGAAGTGATGATAAAAAACAATACATGGTATGTACCTACTCATGTTACCAGACGGATGGAAGCCTATGCAGATGATCCGAATTTTAGAAATGATTTCAGGAATGAGTATATACCTGAAATGCTTCTTGCCTCATGGCTTAAAGATGCTGATAATGTAATTGCGATGGACTCTACAAAAAATGGGAGAGATGCTTTTATGAAATTTTATAAAAAAGGTTTAGAAATAACTGCTAATGCACATAAATCAGGAGTTAGAATACTTCTTGGTACAGATGGTGGTGATACTTTTGTTTATCCAGGATTCAGTGTACACGATGAACTACAGGAATTGGTATTGGCTGGCTTAACTCCTCTAGCAG
>QNXU01000298.1 GCA_003973485.1 Bacteroidota bacterium
GGGAACCTCATTAAAACATTCTTGGACTATTGATTTGAAATCAATTAATGAATTTTCAACATCTTTGTCATTGAGCTCGCTTAGAAATTTAAATACTTAAATATTTACATTTAGCCGGAGTGCTGCTTTGTCCAACATGCCGAAATATTCTAATGCTTTGGCATCATTTACATCCTGCAGGGCTAGATCGCAAATCCCCATTAAGCGTACAATTGGCCCTTTGATATCGTGGGAAGACTTATAAATGAAATTATCTAATTCTAAGCTTGTAGTGCGTAATCTTTCATTTACCTTTTTTAATTCATAATTCCGTTTGTCAACTGTCCCAGCTAATTGTTGATTTAAAATTTCTAATTCATCCTTCTGCTGGCTGATTACGTTTTTTGCTCTTTCTAATTCTTTAAGATTAGCTTCTAAGTATTCTTTTTGAGTTTCAATTTCTTCTTTTTGTGCTTCAACCTTATCATTTTGTTTCTTTAAAGTGCTATTAATCTTCTTATTCCGCTGGTAAATTAAGATCATGAGGAATGAAAAGGGAGTAACTAAAATAAGAAGGGATATGTATACCAAATTTTGAAAGCTTTTTTCTTTTAAAGCAATTTCACTTTCTTGTAATTTCATTCTGTTTTTATTTTCCTCAAGCTTAAGTGGGATTAAGGAGAGGTTTCTTTCCAGTGCATCTAGGTAAAGTGAGTCTTTGAGAGAGATGAATTTTTCCAGGTATTCATTTGATAATGGGGTGTTACCTTTCTTTTTATATAATTCAGCACTTACTCTATAAATTTCCAGCACTAAATCTTTGGCTTTGATTTTTTCAGCAATTGAATCGCATTGAGTTAGTAAGCCTAAAGCCCTATCTGTTTCGTTTTTTAAAACTAAAAGCTCAGCCTTTAAAAGATAGATTTCAGCTATACCTTTTTGTTCTCCAATTTCTTTTCTAATTTTTAATGAGCGATTATAATAGTATTCAGCTGAGTCATACTTCCCCTCCGCCATATCAACTTGCCCCATTCCTTGCAGTGCAACTGACTCCCAATTCTTATTTTCGTAGCTTTCAACTAATGATAATGAGGATCTGAAATACATTCCAGCTTTTTCATATTCTTTTTGAGCTAGAAGTAAATTGCCCATATTGTTTTGTGAATAAATAACGATATCGAAATCTTCATTATCTTGAGCAACTTTTAAACCTCTTTTAAAATAGTGAATGGCACTATCATACATATTGGCTTGAGCATAAACTAAACCAATATTATTTAACGTATGTTCTAGACCATAAATAACTCCTAATTCTTGTTTTAATTCATAAGATCTCATCAAGTATTCCAATGCATTTTGATAATTACCCAAGCTGATATAAACAAAACCAATATTATTTAAGGCGTTGTGAATCAGGAAAGAGTCATTAATTTGGCTTGCAATTTCAAGGGCTTTTAAGTTATATTCAAGAGAAGTTTCAAATTCACCTTTGTAATTATAGGTGCCTCCCAATAGCCGTAGAGATTTTGAGATATTTTCTGTGTCTCCTACTTTTCTTGAAAGTAATAAAGCTTGTTCTGCATATTTTAATGCAGAATCTGGATAATTCAACCAAGTTTCAAAAATTAAGGAATGTAAGATATTGATTCTCTCTTCTCCCTTTGAACCATTCAATGCTGATCTTAAACTGTCAGTTTTTGATTGTGACATAAGTTTAGAGCTCAACAAAATAATTAGGGCAATATATAGGATTTTTAATTTCAAAATTAGAATCAAACTTTACTAAATTGTATTATTATATAATATAAGTAATAATTCTAAGACTTTGAAGGAAATAATTACAGCTGTAGAAAGGTTTTGAGCTTTTAGTATGTAATATTGTTAATGACTCTATTATATATTAGTGTTGAATCAGTCTTAGGAATTCAGCTGATTAAAATAAGTGATAGGATTAATTAAGGATATTAACCAATAAAAAACCCATTAACTTGGAAGTCAATGGGTTTAAAATAATAATTTTAATGTTGTATTCTTAATTTACAGGCTCAACAGAAACGTAAGATCTGTCTTTTTTACCTCTTTTAAATTGAACCACTCCATCAGTAAGTGCAAATAATGTGTGATCTTTTCCCATACCCACATTATTACCTGGGTGATGAGCAGTACCACGCTGACGAACCAAAATATTTCCTGCAACTGCAGCTTGGCCACCATATATTTTCACACCTAATCGTTTACTTTCCGATTCTCTACCGTTTTTGGAACTACCGACTCCTTTTTTGTGTGCCATGGTTTATATTATTTTGTAATTTTTTCGATTAATACTTTTGTGAAATCTTGACGATGTCCATTTCTTTTCTTGTAGCCTTTTCTTCTTTTCTTCTTGAATACTACTACTTTATCGCCTTTTACATGACCAAGGATTTTCCCTGATACCTTAGCGCCCTTTACTAAAGGTGCACCTACTTCGACTTTTCCATCATTGTCTACTAACAATACTTTGTCGAACTCTACGGAAGCGCCATCTTCACCCTCCATCTTTGGAGCGTATACGAACTGGTCTTGCGTTACTTTGAACTGCTTTCCGGCTATGTTTACAATTGCGTACATTGAAATAATTGTTTAATAAGTATACTATTTCCCAAAAGGAATGCAAATATAGTGATTTTATTTATAGTTGCAAAAGCTATTGTCTGACTCATTTAAAACTTATGAATTTCTGTTCTGCACATTTGATAAGCGTTTACAATATTGCTTCAATTAACTTAAAATGCGAGCGAATAAAGCATTAAAGAGTTGTTTTATCTGATTATATAAACTTATATTGCTTTTATTGCTTGCTTTATGCGCTTGTTATGCTTTAATTTGGAACTATCAAGCACGAAAATTATTTAAAAAGATGAAGGTAAACATTCCTGAGAAATATACTGACCTATATATAAAAGCTTTAGGCGATAAAAAGAAAGCTTTGCAAATGAAAATCAATCAATTCAAAGCAGAGATTGACGAGATTGATAGTCACCTTTCCAATTTGGTTAACCTGCCTCTGTTTCAGGAGAATGAGGCTCAAAATTTATTGCATCAAAAAACTAATGCCTATCATGATCAATGGGCGTGGACTAAGAAAATAGCCTATTTTATTGATTTTAAGCGGAAATTGGTCAAAACTAATGAGGTGGTAGATTTCATTATGGAAAAAGAACCTGATCTGAATAAATCGAAAGTAAGGAGTTCAGTTTCAGCTGCTTTGTCCAATAAAATGAAGAAAGGAGTGTACCGTAAATTTGAAGATCCAGTAACGGGCAACACATACTACGGACCTATAGCCTATTTCTTAAATCAGCATGAACCGCAGATTGAATTTATGCCAGAAGACTTGAAAGAGAGGTTGTTGTATAATAATTAGGCATGTAATAAAGTGTCTTCTTAGCTATTTTTTCACCTTCTCATTTGCTTGTGCTTGTGGAAAACTTTCGCAACTTTTTTTAATGCTTGAATACGCTCAAAATACCCCTAAGTGAAGCTGAGATAAAATGATTTAAGTAGCTGATAATAAGTAATATATGTACTTATCCACAGCTTTGTGTCGGTAACTTCTGCCCCTTTGATTTTTCAGTTGAGTTGGTAATATTTGTAAACACAGCCAAGAAAATAGGGAAGAGAAAAAAGATTTTTGACTGCGTAATTTTTTCTATCTGCTTTAGTAAGAATTCATTAGCCTGAACCACCCTGTTTTCTTTGAGTAATTTGTTAAAAAACTTAAAAATATTTCAAAGATGAGTGATGTAACCACATTCCAAGACGAACCGATTTTGAAAGAGAACAAAGACCGCTTTGTTTTATTCCCTATTCAACATAAAGATATATGGGAATTCTATAAGATGGCGGAAGCTAGTTTCTGGACTGCAGAGGAAATCGATTTAAGCCAGGATATGAAAGACTGGGAAAATCTTACGGATGGAGAAACACACTTTATTAAACATGTATTGGCATTCTTCGCAGCTAGTGATGGCATCGTAAACGAAAACCTTGCAGAGAATTTTGTAGCGGAAGTTCAATATACTGAAGCTAAATTCTTCTACGGTTTCCAAATTGCTATGGAAAATGTGCACTCTGAAACATACTCTTTATTAATAGACACTTATGTGAAAGATAATAAAGAAAAGAGCAGCCTTTTCAATGCGATTGATACCATGGATTGCGTAAAGAAAAAAGCTGATTGGGCTTTACGTTGGATAGATGAAGGGAATTATGCTGAAAGATTAATAGCCTTCGCTGCTGTGGAAGGAATATTTTTCTCTGGAAGTTTCTGCTCTATCTTCTGGTTGAAGAAAAGAGGTTTAATGCCAGGCTTAACTTTCTCTAATGAATTAATCTCAAGAGATGAAGGATTACATTGTGATTTTGCTTGCCTTCTTTACAATGATCACTTGGTCAATAAATTACCAAAAGAGAAAGTAACTTCAATTATCACTGATGCGGTAGAAATTGAAAAAGAATTTGTGACCGATTCATTACCCGTTAAATTAATTGGAATGAATGCGGATTTAATGTGTCAGTACATCGAATTTGTGGCTGATAGATTACTGCAAGAATTAAAATGTGATAAAGTATATGGATCAAGCAATCCATTTGACTTTATGGAAATGATTTCATTACAAGGTAAAACCAATTTCTTCGAGAAAAGAGTTGGGGATTACCAAAAAGCAGGTGTAATGAAAAAAGAAGAAGATAGCGACAAAGCTAAATTCTCATTGGACGAAGACTTCTAAGATTTTTCTAGGCGTCATTCCCGCGAATTTATCCCGTATTTTAATCGGGAGGCGGGAATCTCATTAAAATAAATACCTATACCTATAACCCCATAATATAATAATAGCATGTTAGTTGTAAAAAGAGACGGTAGGAGAGAAACCGTGAAATTCGATAAAATTACTGCCCGCATAGAAAAACTATGCTACGGCCTAGATCTTAATTACATTCAGCCAATTGATGTGGCTAGAAAAGTAATCAACGGTATTTACGATGGAGTAACTACCCAGGAATTGGATAATTTAGCAGCTGAAACGGCTGCTTCTATGACAGTGAAGCATCCTGATTATTCTAAGCTTTCCGCTAGAATTGCCATTTCCAATTTGCATAAAACCACAAGCAAGTCTTTCAGCAATACCATGAAAAGACTTTACACTTATGTGGATGCAAAAACTGGACAAAATGCGCCTTTGCTTTCAACAGAAACTTACGGCATCATCAAAAAACACGCGGCTCAATTAGATTCTGCTATTATCTATGACCGTGATTTTGGGTATGATTTCTTTGGTTTCAAAACCTTAGAGCGTTCATATTTAATGAAAGTGGATGGTAAAATTGTTGAGCGTCCACAGCACATGTTGATGAGAGTGGCGATTGGTATTCATGGGGAAGATATTGAATCAGCTATCAAAACTTATAATTTGATGTCTGAAAAATGGTTTACGCATGCTACACCAACACTTTTCAATGCTGGTACTCCTAAACCACAATTGTCTTCATGTTTCTTATTGACTATACAGGAAGACAGTATTGATGGAATTTATGATACACTAAAGCAAACGGCTAAAATCTCTCAATCAGCCGGAGGAATTGGACTAAGCATTCACAATGTAAGAGCAACAGGTTCATATATCAAAGGAACTGGTGGGGTTTCCAATGGTATTGTGCCTATGTTGAGAAACTTTGATATGACTGCCAGATATGTGGATCAAGGTGGTGGA
>QNXU01000075.1 GCA_003973485.1 Bacteroidota bacterium
TTTATCAGATTATGGACAAAGAAAAGCAGCCCGCTTGGTTAAATTACATAGATTATGGGAATTATACCTTACGGAATATTTAAGAATAGCTCCTGACCACGTACATGAGGATGCCGATACTATAGAACATTTAATAACACCCGAGCTAGAGAAAAAATTAGAAGAAAAATTGGGATATCCAGAAGTGGATCCCCATAATTCAAAAATACCCTATAATTAATTGATTTAACAAAACATATATGCTAATCATACGATTGTATAATATAAGTATAAGTTAAATTTTTAAACATAAAAATCATGAGATTACTAAAATTAACACTCAGCATTTTAAGCATAAGTTTATTCATTGCTTGCGGTGGAAACGATTCAAAACAGGAATCAAGTTCAGAAGAAAAAGCCATGACCTCCAAAGAAATCATGCAACAAAAAGCACAAGAAAAAGAAAATGCACCTAAAGAGACTGCTTCAACTGAGAATAGTGAATCCGAAGTTGTAGAATTGACCATTGAAGGAAATGACCAAATGAGATTTAATTTGGATGAGATGAAAGTTAAGGCAGGTTCAACTGTAAAATTAACTTTAAAACATGTTGGAAAAATGACAAAACAACAAATGGGGCATAATTGGGTGCTTTTAAAACAAGGGACTGATATTATGGAATTTGGCCAAAAAGCGGCTGGAGCAGCTGAATATGATTATATACCTCAAGATGAGGCAAATAAAGTAATCGCTAATACAAAGACTTTAGGTGGTGGTGAAGAAACTACCATTACTTTTGAAGCACCTGCAAAAGGTACTTATGATTTCATTTGCTCATTTCCAGGTCATGTAGCCTTAATGAAAGGAAAATTTATAGTAGAATAAATCCTAGTTAGGCGTCATTAAGTTAGATGACGCCTTTTATAATTCATTTATGTCAGATTTTTATATCATTCTAACGGGCTCATTAGTGGCCATTTCTTGCGGAATTTTAGGTTGTTTCCTCATATTGAGAAAAATGGCTATGGTGGGTGATGCCATTTCGCATGCAATTCTGCCGGGAATTGTGATGGCATTTTTATGGTCTGGCAGCAGAGATTCCGTTAGCATGCTTTTAGGTGCCGGAACTTTGGGAGTATTAACCACCATCATTATAGAATTTTTGCACAAGAAAGGAAAGCTTCAAACCGATGCCTCAATTGGTGTAACCTTTACTTGGTTATTTGCCTTAGGTGTGATTTTGATTTCTGCTTATACGGGTCAGGTGGATTTAGATCAAGAATGTGTTCTCTATGGCGAAATTGCTTATGTCCCTTTAGATACAATTATTCTATCTTCTGGCGCTGATATAGGACCCAAAGCTTTATATCTTATTGGTACAGTATTGTTATTTGTCATTCTATTTGTCGTTATTGGTTTCAAACAACTCAAGATCAGTTCTTTCGACCCTGAATATGCAGTGGCTTTAGGGATTTCAGCTACTCTATGGAATTACCTATTAATGGCTTTTGTCTCCTTCACAACGGTTGCCTCATTCGAATCTGTTGGAGCTATATTAGTGGTTGCATTCTTGATTGCGCCCGCTGCAACTGCTTATCTTATTAGCAAAAATTTAAAAACCATGATTTGGCTAACCTGCTTAATAGGATTTCTTAGTGCATTTTTAGGTTATTATTTAGCTGTAGCGCTAAATGCTTCGATTGCAGGAGCAATGGCTACCGTTTGTGGATTAATTTTTGCATTAGTTTTTACTTATGTAAGAATTATGAACAAAAAAGTCACAAAGGTTACAAATTTTGAATCTGCAAAGGCTTAAATTTGTTGTAAGTATACTTAATTAAATAAAGATGAAAACCACATTATTAAGCATAGGAGTACTATCACTTTTCACCTTATTTTCTTTCATTTCTAAGCCTGAAAAAGAGGTAAAAAAAGAAATTAATTGGCTAACTATCACTGAGGCTTATAAAATGAACCAAAAAGAGCCTAGGAAAATATTTGTAGATGTTTATACCAATTGGTGCGGTTGGTGTAAAAAAATGGATAGAGAAACCTTTTCAGATCCAGAGGTAGTCGATATGGTGAATGAAAAATTCTATGCCGTAAAATTGAATGCTGAAAACACTGAACCTATCACCATGGCAGGAGATACCACTACTGCGCAAATGATTGCAAGGTCTATGGGCGTTACGGGCTACCCTACTATAGTTTATATAAAAGAAGATTTCAAAACCATTCAGCCTGTTCCTGGCTATCAAAATGCCAAAAAATTCAAGGATACCTTGGAGAAAATTTTAGCTTGGGAATAAAACAAGTTGGCAAATTTTCAGATTGAAGAGTTAACTAGTTTGATTTATCTTAAATAGAAAGGAGATGATTGAATCATAACAGTAATTATCATTACTTTTTCTTGTAAACATCTTTTCTGTGTCCAATTTTCCTTATTTCTATTATTTTAATATCATTTTCAATTAGGTATATTATTCTATAATCTCCGACTCTTAATCTCCATAAATTTTCTTCAGACGCTTTTAGTTTTTTTACTCCTTCTGGTTTTGGATTAAATTGAAGTGAATCAATTTGAATGGATATTTTCTTTAAAATTGTAAGAGGTAACTTAAATAATTCCTTTGAAGCCTTTTTCTTGAAAACTACTTTAAATATTATAATTTACCTTCAGACTTTAACTGAGATTTTAAATCATCCCAACTTATTTCTTCGTCATTCTTTCTACTTTCAGCAATAACCACATCCAATAAGTCTTCAATTTTATTTTGATGTAATTCAAGTTGCTCCAAATCAATTTGGACAAATCGCCTTTTATTAGTTTCGTCTGTTAAAAATGTTACGCCATCCATAATTTAATATTTGTTTTACTAACGGAAATTTATAATATTAAGATATAGTATTAAAATTAAATCTCCAAAGCCAACTCAGTAGCTTGCTTAATGGCTTTTTTAGCATCCAATTCTGCCGCTTCGAAAGCACCTCCTATCAAATGAGTTTTAATACCTTTTTCAGTTAGCTCATTAAACAAGCTCTTTTCTGGTAACTGACCAGCACAAAGAATGATATTATCCACTTCCAGCAATTCTTGCTTTCCATCTTTGGTGATGTATAGCCCCTTATCATCAATTTTATCATATTGAATATTGGTCATCATTTTCACTTGACGATTTCTCAATGAGTTTCTATGCACCCAACCAGTGGTTTTACCCAACTTTGCTCCCATTTTACCTTCAGATCTCTGTAACATTACAATTTCTCTTGGAGCATCAATTTTAATAGGTTTTCCTTCAACTCCTCCCCTTTTCACGAAATCCATATCCACTCCCCATTCTTTGAAAAAGGCCTGTAAGTCATCATGATTTTCTTCCTCAAGATGAGTGAGATATTCCGCCACATCAAAACCAATTCCGCCAGCACCTATAATAGCAACTTTTTTACCAACAGGTTTATGAGCTTTTAATACGTCAATATAGGAAAGTACTTTTTCATTTTCTTGTCCAGGTATTTTCGGATCACGTGGATTAACCCCTGTGGCTACCACTACTTCTTCGAAATCTTTCAAATCTTCAGTTGAGACTTTAGTTTCCAATTTTAAGGTAACTCCTGTTAATTCTATTTGCTTTTTGAAATATCGAAGCGTTTCATAAAACTCTTCTTTTCCCGGTATTTGTTTAGCCATATTAAATTGACCGCCAATTTCTTGAGAAGCATCAAATAAAGTCACCTGATGACCTCTATTAGCCGCCTCAGTGCTGAAAGCCAGTCCAGCTGGACCAGCCCCTACTACAGCAATATTTTTTGCTTTTTGCAATGGATTTGCTATTAATTCAGTTTCATGGCAAGCTTTTGGGTTTACCAGACAACTACTAGTTATATTCTTGAAAACATGATCGAGACAAGCTTGATTACAAGCTATGCAAGTATTGATTTCATCCTCTCTACCTTGCTCTGACTTATTAATGATTTCAGGATCTGCCAAGAATGGGCGTGCCATAGATACCATATCCGCCTGACCAGAAGATAATATTTGCTCAGCAGTTTCAGGCATATTGATTCTATTGGTGGTAATCAAAGGAATGCTCACTTCCTTTTTCATTCTTTCCGTCACCCATGTGAAAGCTGCCCTTGGCACGCTGGTCACAATTGTTGGGACTCTCGCCTCATGCCATCCAATTCCTGTATTTATGATGCTTACACCTGCTTTTTCTAATTCTTTAGCTAATTGCACCACTTCTTCCCAAGTACTTCCATTAGGAATTAAATCCAGCATGGATAAGCGGAAAATAATAATAAACTCTTTTCCTACTGCTTCTCTCACTGCTTTGGCTATCTCAATCGGAAATTTAATTCTGTTTTCATAGCTCCCACCCCATTCGTCCGTTCTTTTGTTCGTATGTTTAACGATAAATTGATTGATTAAATAACCTTCAGAGCCCATAATTTCCACACCATCATAACCTGCTTCTTTAGCTAATTGAGCCGATTTTGCATAATCATTAATGGTTGACCTTATCCTTCTTCCAGACATCTTCCAAGGCTTAAAAGGATTGATTGGCGCTTTAATAGCAGATGGGGCTAAACTAAAAGGATGATAGCCATATCTTCCTGCATGTAAAATTTGCATACATATTTTTCCGCCAGCTTCGTGTACTGCATCTGTAATAACCCTATGCTTTTTAACATGACTTTTATTGGTCATTCGAATTGAAAAAGGTTTCAACCAACCTTGCCAATTAGGCGATACTCCTCCTGTCACAATTAAACCAGCACCTCCTTTGGCTCTTTCAGCATAAAAAGCGGCCATTTTCTGAAAGCCATTTTTAGCTTCCTCTAAGCCTGTATGCATAGAGCCCATCAAAACTCTGTTTTTCAATTGAGTAAAACCTAAGTCTAAAGGTTCAAATAAGTGCGGATAAGTTGAATGTGCCATAATTAAATTTAGTATGCATGCAGAACAAATAGCAATTTATATAATCTTTTTTAAAAGCCTTAAAATATCGTGATTTTATCTGTATTTTCGTTACAAAATTGAAAGAATATGCAAGTCATCATCAATCATAAGGTTATCAGAAATAATTTTGAAAAGGCAGTAGAAAAGGTAAATGAGGCTGATTTAGTCATGATTCCTGCGGGCTTTAATAATCATATCCTCTGGAATATTGGTCATGCGGTAGTTACTCAAAATGTTTTGCTTTATGGCATGTCCGGATTAGATTTCACTCTTCCCACTGATTTTATAAAACGATATAAAAAAGGAAGCTTTCCAGCTGAGATTGAAAATCCTAAAACTGAACTAGAGAATATCTTTGAGTTGGGAAAAATCGCTAATGAGCAATTGGGTTATGATATAAGAGAAATGAAATTTGATGATTATCAGCCTTATGAAACTAGTTTTGGCATCACTTTAAATAGCTTTAATGATGCTTTGCAGTTTAATAATATACATGAAGCGGTGCATTTGGGGTATGTGATGGCTATTAAGAGGGCTTTGGGGTATTAAGCCCCTTAATCCCCAAGGGGGAGATTTGGTTGGTAGGTTTATAATTTTCTCATAATGGATGTCTTAATTTTTTTAGGTAATTCCTCTTCCAATTTTCAACTTCGATTTTAAAATCTTTAATGTTTTCAGTTCTACCTTTATCAATTGATTCGATAGAGGCTTTTGCCCTGCTTGTTAATTGCTTATCGGTATTTTTAAAAATATACATTTTGATA
>QNXU01000072.1 GCA_003973485.1 Bacteroidota bacterium
CCGAATGGAAGGGTGAAAATCACAATTAGCGGTTGCCAAAAGCTCTCAAATTGAGCGGAGAGAATGAAATACAATAATACTACAGATATCAACAGAATAAAGGCCAATTCTTTTAGATTTTCTTGATCTGAAAAATACCTTCCTGATATTTTCTGAATCAAACTGTTTTGATTTGCCCACTTATCAATTTCTGAAATCAATTCCTCAGGTTTAGGCTGAACGGTATCTTCTGTTAAGTTGATGGAGAAGTAAGAACCTGATACATCAGCTGTTATTTTTTTTAGTCTGTTGCCCCATTCATATTCTACAAAATTTCGCAAAGCATAACTTTTACCTTCACTATTTCGCACTTTGGCTGTTTTCAATAATTCGGCAAAAGCTTTTTGGTCGGTTTCTAAAACTATAGGTGTGATGATGGCAAATTGCTTTAATTCGGAAATCTTATAATTGCCTAATACTCGTTCCAGTTGACTGATAATTTGCGAAGGACTAATCCCATATCGTAATAATTCTTGCTGCTTGATGGTTAAAATCATGCTGCTTTCTTCCTCCAAAGATGGTCCGACTTGAAAATTTTCAGCAGGAAATGATTCTAATACTGGCTTTATAGCTGCCGGACTAGCATTTTTCAAATTAGGGTCTTGCCATTGTACTCTGAAATAGGGTTCATCGCTGGCAAACAACATATCAAAAGCATTTTTGGCGTTTTCTCTTTCAAATGAAGCTTTCGGATAGGACTGTTTTATTTGATTTTCAAGGACATTTAGCTGCTCATGTTTAGCTTCCTCACTTTCAAACTGAACATAAATCATGCTCTCCTGCAATTCTGCATTCTCCAAACTCAATAAATATTGTGGAATGCCTGCGTCCGTTTCGCTAAATTGAAGTTGTTGGTTCAAATTATCTAGTAATTCCTGACTGCGGTTTGCATTTTCAATGACATCTATGGGTTCGTTCCAATTGATTTTGACCACTGCATCCGTTCTGGTAATTTCAGGCAGACCTTTTTGCTCCATATTCCAGAAAGCCCATAAGCCTAAAGGAATAATGAGAATAATAAGAAAAAAGCTCAAGCCTTTATTCCGGAATGACCAATGATGTGATTTTTCAAATCCTTTGATAATCTTTTTGAAAAAGCGGCTGTCTTCCTTTTTGAAATCTTTTTTCTTTTCAAAGAATAAACGATAGAGTAGGGGAAGCAGTACAAAGGAAACCCCCAAAGAAACAGTCAAAATAATGCCGACAGATACGGCTTGGTCGAAGAATAAAACCCCACTTACGCCACTTAAGAAAATTAAGGGGACAAATACGGCCAAAGTTGTCAAAACTGAACTGATTAAAGCGCCCTGTACTTCTGCTACTCCAGCTACGCATGCATCCAGAAGATTTAAGCCTTCCATTCGTTTTCGGCTGATGTTTTCCAAAACAATAATGGCATTATCAATCAGCATTCCCAATCCTAAGGCCAATCCGCTTAATGAAATGATGTTGATGCTTAAGCCAAATATTTCAAAAAACAGAAAGGATAAAATAAGAGACAATGGTAAGCTAATTCCCATAATCACAGGCAATCGAAAAGAACCCATAAAAAGGAAGAGTACTCCAAAAGCAAACAATCCACCGAAAAGCAAACTGCCTTGGAGATTGTTAATTCCCGCTTTCAGGAAAATAGATTGATCTTGGGTAATGGCAATATCCAAAGTCGGATAATCCTTCTTAAATTGAGTAATGGATTTTTCAATTTCAGGCATTAATTCTGTCATCACAGCTTGCGGTTGCTTGTGGATATTCATCACTATCCCTCTTTTCTGATTGAAAAAATGGAAGCCACTGACTTTCTCTTCTGCAGTTTTTACTTCTGCTAACTGATGAATCGGAATATATTTTTCTTCATTAATTTTAACGGGAATTTGAGCAATGTCTTCCGCATCATTCAACCTTCCAGCCATGCGCATATAGTATTGATATTGCCCATCCTTCACTTCCACTCCGCCTAGTTCCTGATTGGCCGATTGAATAGCTTGTGAAATGGCTTCTATTTCCAATCCAGCTCTTTCCAATGCTTTTAGGTCTGGAATGATTTTGATTTGCTCATCCACCGTTCCGTTTAAATCGACCAAAGAAATGCCTTCTATTTGCTCGATTCGCTTTTTAATAACATTTTCCGCCAACCTTGAGCTTTCCACCATATTGGCTTCATCTTTTGGGATCAACTGAACTTTGGCAATTGGAATATCGGTGTAATTCACTCTTATCACCCTTGGTCGGGACATATCAGCCGGAAAATGGTCTGTGAGGCGGTCAATTTTTTCATTGACTTCCACAAAAGCCAAATCCATTCTTTGTCCATAATCAAACCGTAAGCGCAACAAGCCATTCTCATTGGAAGCGGTGGACTGTAAATCAGACAGTCCTTGCATGGTGGCCAAAGATTCCCGCATGGGTTTGAGGATATTATTTTCAATGGCTTCAGGGGAAGCATTGGCATAATCTACTCTGATGGCCATTTCAGGTACATCAATATCGGGTAGAAGGGAAACAGGTCGGTTCAACCATGCCAAAACGCTTAATCCAATAAGCGCAACAAAAGTCATGATGACGGCTATGGGTCTTTGGATGAAATAGCGTGTCATTAATTGTCTGAATTTTGAATACTGATAGGGGCATCATGCGCCAATTGCAAGTTGTTATTAGTAATGACAACTGTTCCAGCTGTTAAACCATCCGTGATTTCTACCATTTTGCCATTATCATATCCGAATTCCACATAATTCCATTTTGCCAAATCTTTCTCTACAGAGAAAACTACAGGCTTTCCTGAACGTAATACCAAGCTACCTTTCGGCACTTGCAATCTTTCGCCTTTCGGAATTCTAATCTCAACTTCCACGTTCATACCAGGCCAAAGAGGATGTTCTCCTTTTAATAAAATATGCGTTTGCACCAAGCCGTTTTCATCTACTTTAGGATTGACACTAAAAACCTCTCCAGCGAAACTGGCATCCATAGCCGGATTACGAATCTCGGCTGGCATACCTTCTTTTAGGTTTAAGGCTTCTGATTCCAGCAAATTCACTTCAACTAATAAACGGTGGTTAAATTCAGAAAATAATTCATCTCCAGAATTGATGTGTTTACCTCTAAAAGCTTTTACATCATATAAAGTACCTGAGAAAGGCGCTCGAATCACGGTTTTTTGCAGTGCAATTCTAGCTTCTTTCAGTTGGATACTGCTTTCTTGCATACCGCTACCAATTTTCAGTTTTTGATAAAGGCTGTCTTGCTCTGGATTTTCCTGAGCCAATAATTTGGGGAAACCTATCAGGCTATTTTCAAATTCCAGTTTGGCTTTTTCATAATTAATTTCTGCAGATTGCAATTTCAGTTGCGCTTCTTCAGGGTTTAAGCGAACCAAAACCTCGCCCTCTGAAACTTTTTGTCCTGATTTGATATTGGCTTGTTGAATAGTACCGGAAGTTTCGGCTAAAACCTGCACATCTTTATGTGCTTTAACCTTTCCAGAGCTTTCAATTAATAAATAGAAGGGAGCAGTAATAGCCGTATCCACCTTCACCATGGTATTGGGTGCTGTATTTTTTACATTTTCCGTAGCTGTTTTTTCATCGATTTTTTCTTCACTTTCACAAGCCCAGAAGACAACCGAAAACAGGAATAAGAATAATCTTTTTGACATATCAATTTTGGTTCAAACTTAAAACTACTACATTGGTAGTTTATTATCAAATGAAATCGGATTAAAACTAGTAAAAATTTTGATAGAGGCTAAGTCATTTCATGATTCTATTAATAATTAGAATCTTTGCGATTTTAGATGTAATGAATGAATTCTTATTTTATGATTCTATATATGTTCCAAATAATGTTTTTATAGGAAAAAAGGGTCTTTACATTTCCATAAGTAACCCCAATAATCCTGACAATAAAGAAGATAAGATGGTTTTTGATTTTATATAACTATAGTAGTAATATTTTAATGTTAATATAAATTTTCTAATAAATTTATAGTTTGACCGAAAAATTAATGTAATAAGTTTGTTTTTTTTTTTTTTTTTTTTTTTTTATTTTTCTAGTTACAATTGTAATATCAACTCAGTAAAACTATAAAATGTAGAAACTGATTCGAGACAGCACCCGCTAGCACAAGCTGTTTTGAGCTAAACCTGCAAAGTGAAGAAATTTGACTTGTACTCACCTGATTAGGCCTTTGGTAGTTCAAGGAAGTTTTTTTCATGGTTTAGTAGTTAGGGTTGATGTTTATTTATTTTTAACATTTAAATTTAGTAAGATGAAAAAGAAAATCTTTTATTATGTATTATCATTTTTTTCGATTTTGACAATAAGTACTATTGATTTTAGTACCTCTTTTGCACAGACTGGCGCAACATGTTATTCATCAGATATGTATTTCTGTAGAGGTTGCACTGTTAGCGGGGGTAGATTAAATTATAAACAAGTTACTCTTTGTACACCCATTGATCCAGTAGAAATTGCTGCAGAAACAAATTGATTTCTTCAAATGATACTGTTTCAATCATCGTATACTAAAATCAATTATTTATAGTGTTATATTTATAATGTTACAAGTATATTTTTGAGACAGTATCTTTAAGGATTTAAAAAATGCATTCAATAAAAATATATATCATAGCTGTTTTTTTTGTATTAGTACTATTTGGTTGTTCAAATTCAGAAAAAATAAAACTGTTCTCTTTAACTCATGAAGTTATAGATTTAAATCCACATTATTACGGTAAAGGCTATCAGTTTGATATTTCAAAAGATACCTTAATACTTTTAAATGGGTATTCAATTGATACCCTATTTCATGTTTACAATCTAAAAACCAATAAATTGATTGGTAAATTTGGTAATGTTGGAGACGCTCCTTTCCAAATTGGCTCTCCAGGTTCTTTTTATTGGAAAAAAGAATCTGATAAAGTTCTTATTGCAGATAATGCTAGTTTAAATTTAAAAGAATTTGAATTGCAAGATGCATTAGAAATTAGTTATTATAAACCAAAGATTATTAATCATCCTCGAAATTTGCCAATCGTATTTTTTCAACCATTGAATGATACTTCATTTGTTACTAGACAATTAGATCAAACAGATGATTTATTACTGACATTTAATCAGGATGAAGTTTTAGATACGATAGGTAAATGGTATGATAATAGTGACCCTTTGATAATAGGAGATAAATTTCAGCAGTATTATTACATTAATAACAAACATCCAAATAAAAATAAATTTGTTGCATCTTACTTTAGTTATGATATTATTCAACTAGTGGATGGGGAAAAAGGAGGAAGTATAATAGTCCAAGGGCCAGATAAAATTTCTTATAAGGATAATAAAGATGAGTTTTTAGCATATAGATGGCCTGAAACAACGGATAATTATATTTATGCCAGTTATATTGGAAAATTTGCAAGCAGTGATCTAAATACTTCACAATATGCTAAAGAAATTCATGTGATTTCATGGGAAGGTGAAAATATTGCAAGACTTAAATTAGATGTCCCAATACGTTTTTCTCATGTAGATGAAGAGAAAGGTTTTATTTATGCCTTAGCTGATGATGAAAATGGAAATTTTGTAAAGTTTAAATTACCCGAATTATGAGATTTAGTATTTTAGTTCTTTTAAGCATTATCAAATTTAATTTTTTTTCTTTTT
>QNXU01000071.1 GCA_003973485.1 Bacteroidota bacterium
TTTTCCAAATGGCAATGGAAGACATTCAAGACTGATGGCGGACATTATCATGGAGGCAGTATTTTATAAAGAAGCATTTTCCTGGCAACAGTCCAATATGGTTAAGGCGGATCAAAGGCGGAAAGAATATATAGCCTGTTTGAAAGAGGCTGATAATGGAAATATCAATCCGCTCACTGAGTTTGCAAAAAATTAAAGCAGAAAGCGACCTCTAAAGGTTAAGAAAGACTATTGGGCGGATGGTTTTGATTTGTATGAGATGGAGCAAGCCAATAAGAGTCTCTAATCTTATATTTTTACATGTTATTATGATATTTTCGATTAACACTTAGAATCTTAAGATGTATTTAAAATAAAATCCTATACATTTACAGTACATCGATCACCAAAACCTGTAAGTCAAATTCAAATGATTTTCTGGGGGTTAGATTGAAGGTGTATTGCGGATAAATTGACTTTTGTTGTTTTATGCGCAGTAAATTAGATTATGAAAAATGTAATATTATTTTAATAATTGTTAGCTTAAATTAAATGTCAGAATCAGCAAATATAATTATTGGCAAGGGCAAACTTCCGTTTGTCTTTTTACTCGAAGACTCCATTGATGCAGATGGTCAACCTATAAATTCAAAAGTCATTGAATTAGCATCAAATAATGGAGAATTATTAGTTGGTTTATTTTTAAAGCAACAAGTTAAAAATGACCATCGAAGTATTAATATTCATATTGAGGATATTAATGGTGAATTAGCATATTCAGAATTCTTGATAATTTTTGAAAGACAGGCAACAAGAAATCAGTCCTTAAACGAATTCTTCTTTGTGGACGAAAAGTGGGACTTTGAAAAAATTGCCACTTTTTCATCGGATCTAATCAATAAATTTATCGATGCTTATAAATTAATTCATAAACATAAAAAAGACTGGATTCCTTATGTTACAAAGAATCGACTTTCTCCATGGTCAATACATATTTTTAATAAGGAAAAGGAAAAAATAGCAGGCATAAATACATTAGACTTTCGGGGAACTGGTGAATCATTAGCTAATAGGTTATCAGATGTAGATCTAAAACAATTAAAGGAATTAAGTAAAAGGAGCGGTGTAAGTGTAGACCCAGCCTTGAAATTCATTCAAGAAGCAAATAGATATAAACTTACAGGTGATTATGTATCTTGTATTATTTTCTTAGCCTTTTCAATTGAAAAATGGATTTTTAGGGAGGTGAGATACAGGCTTGAAGAAATTGGGAAAACTCAGGATGAAATTGACAATGATTTGATTAAAGAAGATAAGAGGTACATAGATCGATATGAAGCAATAAAAATTGTTACAGGCAACAAAAATTTTAAGAATATGGAGTCTTTTAAGAACTTTGAGAAAAACGTCACTAATTTGAGAGATGAAATTGCTCATAGAGATCGGATATTCATCAGCAAAGATATGGTCGAACTTGCAATTGATTCGACAAATAAATTTAGGACAGACATACTTCCAGTCATTTGGAATAAATAAAAAAGAAGCTAACAAATGCTAAAAATGAATATGCGAACTGAGCACTTAAAAAAGTATTTGAAATATAGAAAGATAAGTGCTTTTAGCAACTGGGGTGCATACTATATTAGCTTATCGTTACCAGTAATTATGAAACAGATACTTACAATGGCATTTTTACTCTTTTGCTCGTTGACATTTGCTCAAGTGAACGGAAATAAGATATCTGTGACTAAAACAAAACAAGTTGACACGATATACAATACTGACAGAGTTGAAATAGTAAATAAATCCTTTGACAAATTGGTTGCAAACTTGACTAAGAAGGACAGCGAAACTAACTCAATGTGGGCGACTCTTATTCCTTTGTTAATAGGTTCAGGATTAACACTTCTTACTACATTTTTTATAGAGCAATGGAAAACTGGAAAAGAAAAGGAAGTAAAAAAGCAACAATTAGTTTCGCGTGGTCGTGCAAAGACATATTTACTAACCCAAGTCTTGAAAGACTTAGCAATGTATAAGGTTCACAAGCAATATTATTTGCGTGCTTCTCAGTTAGAGCAGAACTCAGAAAAAGAAGACAGCTTTAAAAAGCATTATGAGAAAGGACAAGAACAAAGGATAACTGAAGCTAAATTTGACGATAATATTGCTGAGTATTTTGAACTTGTTACCGAGTATTCTATTCTGACAAAAAAAGTAGATTATTTCCAAAAGCACTTTCAAGACATTTTCAATTTTGAACACCCGAAGTCTTCAAACTTTGCAAACATTGATTCGCTAAGCGAACTTGTAGATGGACTTAATAATGAAGAAAAGAGGCTTAATGATAAATATAAAAAGTTAACTGCAATTTTAGAACAGATACAGATAGCAATGAATTGAAAACTACTTTTACATATTTTGTGTCAGGTGGGGTGACGTGCAAACTTGAAGGTTTGTGCTCCTAAATCCGTCCGAACGCAAAGCTCGAAAAAGTTAGAGATATTTGAAAATATGGGAAAAGAACAAAAATGCTATATGTGCTCTAAAGTAGCCACATCGAGAGAACATGTTCCTCCATTATGTCTTTTTCCAGAAAATAAAGATACAAAGGGGATAGACTTTAGAAAAAATTTAATTACAGTTCCTTCATGTGATTTACACAATTCAAAGAAATCAACAGACGATGAGTTTCTTATGTTATCTCTTTCAGGCTTGATAAAAAGCAATCCAATCGGGACTTTCCATCAATTAACTAAAGGTAATAGAGCACTTAGAAGGAAAAATAAAGATTTTATTGAAAAGGAAATTTTGAGAAATCATAGGTATGGAAAGATACCGTCAACTAATGGGAAATTTAGAATTGTTTCTATTGGAAATCCAAACATTGAAAGATTATTAAAATGCCTTAAACATATTGCTTATGGTTTATTTCGTCATGAATTTGATAGGAAATTTGTGGGAGAAATAAGGGTTATTGTTGAGTTTATTGAATACAATGATGAAAATCGACAGACTTTAAAGAAATTCCTTAAACGAAGGTTCGAATTAGAAGAGATATTAAATTTAGGTGTAAAAGGTGCAAATCCAGAAGTATTTTTTTATGAATTCCATAAACCAGATAATTATGGATTAATAGGTTTAAGAACAGTGTTTTATGGTGCGGCAGAAGCGTATTTTTCGTTTATAGACGAGAATTCTAAGGAACCCTTCAACTTGGGAATGAAGCTGATAGAAGGAGGAACTCATACAATTATTCAACTAGGTGAAGAAGAATTTGAATTTAATAAGATTTGCGATAATAAAAAGTAAAATATAGTTAATCCCCCTTCACAGAACGCACTGCATCGTTCCCATACTCTGCATGGTAGAGCTTATTTCATTAGCAAGTCAAGTAAATTTAAAAAATATTCCGTCCATTTATGATGCTAAATCAGCTTCCTTAAATAACAATAGTGCATTATAATACACTATTTGTCTAAATACTATCCCATCGTAACTAAAAATCTCTATAAAGTGCATTAAAATACACTTTTATTGTTTTTAACCCAAATATTATTTATTTTTGATACAAATAGAGCATTATGTTGCACTTTTCAGAACTAATTGAGACCATTAAAGAGCGGAGGGAAATGCTGCAAGTCAACCAAGAAATGCTGGCAGAACTGTCGGGTGTAAGCCTGAGGGCCTTAAAGCAATTTGAAAGCGGAAAAGGCAATCCTACTTTGAAAACCATTAGTAAATTAGCGGATGCACTAGGTTTAGAATTGTCTTTAAAAGTCAAAACATTAAACGCTAACAAATGAGGCAGGCTAAAGTACTTTACAAAAATGAAGAGGCAGGTTTGCTTAGCCAGTTAGATAATGGAGCCTTTGTGTTTCGTTACCATGATGCTTGGTTTAATACAGCAGATAAACCGGCTATTAGTCTAACCTTACCTAAAAATCAGCAAGAATATACCTCAGAACACTTATTCCCATTTTTCTACAATATGTTACCGGAAGGAAGCAATAAGCAAGTGGTTTGTCATACTATGCACATTGATCAAAAAGATGATTTTGGCTTATTACTCACTACTGCTGCCAATGACACTATCGGAGCCGTTCAAATTATAAAAATTGATCAAGCATGATGCCCGATATTCAATATTGCCCTGGAACATTAAAAGAAGGTTATCAAGGCTATTCATCAACTGCTTTGAAGCGTGTTTTTAATGGAAAGAAAGTAAGTCATATCCTTCCTTATGAATCGCCAGCTTCAAACGATGTGACGGATGAACTATTTGAGGATAACCGTAAGAGGATGTCCATTTCTGGTGTACAGGTAAAGTTTTCGGTTTTGTTGGAGAAAAACAAACTGCGCCTGATTAAAGAAGGGGAGCAAGGACAATACATTCTTAAACCCATACCGAATGCAGGCAAAAACCGTGACCAAATGCCAGCCAATGAACATTTAACCATGCAAATTGCAAGGCAAATTTATGGGATTGAGACAGCCGAAAATGCGCTTATTTTCTTTAGCAATGGGGATCCGGCATATATCACCAAGCGATTTGATGTGAAGGAAGACGGTTCTAAAAGCGCACAAGAAGATTTTGCAGCCCTGGCGAAACGAATGCCACAAACGCATGGAGAACATTATAAGTATTTAGGTAATTATTATGAGCTATTTGAATTGTTGAAAAAATATGTTCCAGCTTATAGTGTGGAAGCACCAAAGCTTTTTCAACTTATTCTCTTCAATTATTTGTTTTCCAATGGAGATGCACATTTTAAAAATTTTTCGCTCATTCAAACTGAATTAGGAGATCATAAATTGAGTCCGGCTTATGATTTACTCAATAGCCGTATGCATATAGAAGATAAAGATTTTGCGCTGGATGAAGGCTTATTGCCTCCAGCTTTAGCAAAAGGAAAGATGCATGAACAGTTTTACATACTAGGTGAACTAGCTGGAATTAGTACAAAAATCATCAATAGTATTTTTTCTTTGCTAACATCCAAAAAGGAAGAAGTGCTTCGTTTGATTAGTAATTCCTATTTGTCTGATAAAATGAAGCGAAATTACGAACAGGCTTATTTAACCAGATTGAATAAACTAAACAGGGATTGATAAAAGTAGCGTAATTGCACTGCGGTTTGACGGTTGGAACCGTCTAATCATTAACCTGCAAAAATGGCAGTTTCATGTATCGGTCAGACGGCTCCAGCCGTCAGACCAAATCGTATTTTGTTAATCAGGGCTTGGATAAGTTCCAGCGGAACGCCCTTATGGTAACAATCTCCAAGATAAATCCCTAAAGTTCCGTAGGAACGCCCTTATATATGGAAGCAATCATCTTAGCAATAAGGCCGCTCCTACGGAGCTTTTGTACTGCCCACAGTTTTCAGTTACCATAAGTAGGCACCTACGGAGCCTAAAATCTCTAGTATAACTTTTTCATGTTATACTTTCCATAGCGCACGTTCTGAAGCTAGACCCTTGCGAAGTTTCAATCCTTCAACCACTCCAACACCTCCCGAAAATGATCTTCTTTCGCATCTCTATGCGTTAACAAATTAATGTGATCATAATCATGTTTATAGCCTTGCTTTTTGCCTATTACTTTGAAGGTAAAATTATCTTGATCACCTAATTCTTTTAGTAATCGCCTGCAGTCTATTGGGTGACCTATCTGTTTATCATTGGCACCTGTGATGGAGAGAATAGGCGGT
>QNXU01000116.1 GCA_003973485.1 Bacteroidota bacterium
TTTAAAGCTTTCAAATAAAATACTACAAATAAAGAAAATAGCCACAATCAGTAAAAGCAAAAGTGAATATTGCTTTTTCGCATCAGCCGAACCCCAACTGAAGGATTGCTTTTCAGCTGAATAACCCAATGGTTTGATTTGATCATAAGTAGCCAAAACTTCTTCCAAATATTTACTCCCAAAGCGGGAAGAGCCATAATATTCAAAGCTTAAAACTCTTATGTAGCTTCTGTTTTCTTTGTAAATGGCATTAACTGTGCTTTCCAATTGCAATTTACTCAGATCCCCAGTTGGAATTCTTTTTCCTGCATAATCCAAGCTATATTGCTCCAAGGCAAATTTATTGAAATTATCTGCCTGAGCTGAGGCTAGGACAACGGGAAACTGCTCTCCACCAATGGGTAAATAAGCGGTGGCTCCATTTGCAGGAGCATGCATTCGAATGGCATTAGTAAAATCTGAAAGACTGATATTATGAAAAGCCAGTTCCTTTAAATCCGGTCGGATGATGTATTCCTTACTTTTCTGGTCACGCCAGCTCATCCTTTCATTGGTATTCACTTCTTGAATTCGTGGATGTTTTAGCAGCATCTCTGCCAGCTTATCAGCTTGGTTTTCTAATTCAAAATAATTGTAGCCTTTTAAAGCTACTCGAAAAGATGGAATTCTATCACTAGAACCTGTCGAGAAGCCCTGCCCTACTCCATATACACTCCAATTAACCCCGCTCCAGTTCGTGCTTCGAGAAGACAATCGTGCTTTGAGCTGATAAGGAAATGCGGATTTTTCATATTCTTCCTTAAAAATGATTTCAATACGTCCATACTGCCCAGAATATATTTGAGTCGTAAAAATATCAATCCCTTCTTGCTGGAGCAGAAAATCCTCAAAATCTTTCATGATGGTATTCATCTGCTCTAATGTATTGCCATAGGGTAATCTTCCTGTGATATACAACCTTGTTTTTTCATTTTGTCTATAGCTCGACCGCTCATAGACATTACGCACAAAAAGTCGCAAACTACCGCCCAGCCATTTATCGGAAATCGGACGGATATCATCCTGATAAATATCGGAACCGATGACTTTATTGTACCATTCATGATCTTCCCATTTTGCTGGGAGCATGAAAATGGGCAAACCAAATCCCAGCAATAGCAAGACAAAGAAGGCTTTACGGTATTTTACCGACCAATGAATGGCATTGGAATATCGGTTAAACCAGCGCACTTTTCTGCGCAATTGCTTCATGGAATTGCCTTTTCGCTTCTGATTTTGAGCGGTAAATAGCAATGTGTAAAGGGATGGCGTAAAAAACAAAGCCACCAATAAGGAAACACCCAATAACAAAGCCACCACTTTGGAGAAATCCACTAAGTTCATTTTTTGCTCTTCCGGTAAAAGAAAAACTAATAGCAAAGCGGCAATAGTCGTTAAGGAAGCCGCCAAAAGTGCCAAGAATAAATGACGGTTTTTGTATTTGTGGATATGGTCGATCATGACAATGGCATTATCCACTATCAAGCCAAAGGAAATCGTTAAACCTGCCAAGGAATATAAATGAATTTCAATATCCAATGCCCAAACGCCAATGATAGCTAGCGAAACATTCACCAGAATACCTGCAAAAAGCACCAATAAATAGCGCCAATTTCTATTGATCAGAAATATGAAAAGTATGAGAATGCTGATGGAAAGAATGGAGCGTTCGTAGAGTTTATCCAGCTCTTTTTCCAGGTATTCGGTATCATCATAAACCAATCGCAATGCCACACCTTCAGCCAAATTATCTTCTATTTGACTTAATCTAGATTTTACTTCCCTAGCTAAATTAATTCGGTTTACGCCCTTTCGAGCCTCCACTACCATGGTTACAAAGTTTTCACCATTGATTCTGTAGTAACTATTGGGCTCTTGCTCCTCCAAATTAATATCCGCTAAATCCTTTAGCCTATAGCTATTGCCTGATTCGGTTTGCGTGATTTTCAATTCGCCTATTTGCTGAATATCATCAAACCTTTGATCTAGCACCAAAACATATTTTTCATTGCCCGCACTTTGTGCCAAGCCGGGATATCGCAACTGACCGCTTTGCTGTAAAGCCGTTCTTAAATCGCTGGGATTTAATCTATAGGCTTCCAGTTTATCAGGATGAAAATTGACACTAATTTGTAGATTATTAGCTCCGTAAACTTGAAGCGCTTCTATGCCTGCTATATTTTGCAGAGGCTTCACAATAGACTCTTGAGCAATTTCCTTTATTCTGTAAGAAGCAAAAGGCCCTCGGACAGTATATCTTAAAATCGTTTTGCTTTCCGTCTCCTCATCTCCCCCACTGCTTTGCAGAATGGGATAGCTTACTTTTTCATCCAGTTGCTGATAGACCTGCCGGATTAAAGTAGCTACTTCAAAGCGTTTGTAAGCTAAATCTGCATTTTTAGAAAAACGTAAGGTAATATTTCCACTTCCATAGCGGGACTGAGAATTAAGTTCGTCCAAATCCCGAAGTTGGGATAAAATATTTTCCAACGGAGCAGTAGCCAGTTTCTCCACTTGCGTAGGATCTGCATTGCGCACATTAAACTGCAGACTGATCTCAGGCGTCTGATAAGTAGGGTTCAGGTTGACTGACAGTTTTGGAATAAGCGCCAATCCCATTAAACTGACGACTAAAAACGCAATTATAATTCGAAATGGGGTCATGTGGTAAAGATAGGAATTATTGGGGGATTGGAAAGAGGGGAACTAGGGTTTTAGGTTTAAAAATAAATAAATCTCTATCATTTCTGCGACAACACTAATCCACAAAAACTCAAGGATAAAAACACATTAAAAAATTCAATTAATTATTCTCAATTCTTAGCAAATCAAAAACCATTTTACCCTCTTTATTATCAGGATTTTTAGGATGACTTGTTGAAATATATAAACCATCCTTACCAATAAAAACATTGTTTGGGACATTCCTTGAATTGTCAAATAAAACTTCATCCATTACTTCTAAATTATCATCTAAAATCATAATGGAAAACGAATTTGGAGCGTCTCTCAACTGACTGAGTTCTTCCATATTTTGAAACGACTGTTTAGGAAATGCAAATCGGTAATAAATGTTACGATATTCATCGTAAAGTAAGCTTTCATAATGGTCACTAGCAAAAAGATACTCGTAGGTTGCTTCCCTTGCCCCATTTTTAGGGAATATGGGTAAATTATCAGATAGGTATTGACTTTTTACCTTCTTACTCTTCAATTGATTTTCATCTGCCTTAGATGCGTAAAACAATCTATGGTCTCCAAAAAAAGAGAACACCAAGTTTTCATTTTTCTTAGCCATACTGTATTCATAAAATTTTAATCCCTTATCTAAGTAAGAATTTGGATAAAGATAGTTCATCATAGAAACGTGTCCATTGTCCATATTTATTGAATAACTCAAAGCTTTTTGTTCTAACTCTGCATCGGTCATTGAACGATAACTACCTTGAATATGACTTTTAACAGTAAGTTTGTTATTCTCTAGGATAGGCGGACTTATGAAATAAGCATTATGGACAAAAGCATTTGAATAAACATCGGGTACGTTATATTCGATTCGGCTTTTTATACTGTAGGCAGTGTCTATTATTACAATGTTTGAGTTCTTTTGTGTAAAAAGAAAAATGCTATCTAAATTATGGACATGAAAACCAAAGACCCTCCCGACAGACTTATCTCCCTCGGTTTCAAAAAATATCTCATTAATAAATTTACTCTTCTCCAAATCATACATCTGCAAACTATTAAGCCCCCAGTTAATATTAAATAATATCTCTAGTCCATCAATAGTATAGGCTTGCAGTCCTCTACTGATATTAGCGGTACTATCATTCAATTCTAATTCCAGAAAGTTGCGTACAACTTTAATACTATGCTCCTGAGAAGACTTATTTATATCATTACAGGAATAAATAAAGAGCGATATTATAAAGAAAAAGAGTGATTTTTTCATTTCCATTTGTCTTTTTTAAAATCATAAATAAGGAGCGGAATTTTCCACCCCTTAAATTATCAGTTAATAAAAATTTGCTATTTCTTCATCATCACAAGAATTCTTAGGTAAGGTTACACAGTCATCAAAACCTTGGGTATCACATTCTAGTGCATAATAAGTAGGCTCATAACAATCACCATAAGAATTATTAAAGACAAATAATGTGGCACTAAATAATAATGCAACTAAAAACTTTTTCATAATAAATAAATTTTAAGGTTATAAATAAATTAAACATCAACCCTATCAACTGAATTATGAAAACAAACCTTCCTTGAACTACCAAAGGCCTCATAAGGTGGGACAAGTCAAATTTCTTCACTCTGCAGGTTTTGCTCAAAACAGCTTGTGCTAGCGGGTGCTGTTTCGAATCAGTTACTACATTTTATAGTTTTACTGAGTTGATATTACAAGTGTAAACAGAAAAAGAAAAAAACCAAACTTATTACATTAATTTTTTGGTTAAACTATTAATTTATTAGAATTATTAAATAATGCTTTAAATATTACTAATATAGTTTTAAATTAAAAAAGTACTTTAGATTTACTATTAGCCTCTTTCAGACAAAGACAAACTGCTAAAAGGCAGGTACTATTTAAAATGGCACAGAATAATCCTGAATTTTATTACTCATATTTGAACCTATTCTTACATCATTTCTATGAATGGAAGTACCCTATATCTGGTAGGTAAGGTACAGGTTAATCAATAGGTTAGGAATAAGCGCCAATCCCATTAAACTGACGACTAAAAACGCAATTATAATTCGAAATGGGGTCATGGGGTAAAGATAGGAATTATCGGGGGATGAGGAAGAAGGGAACTAGGGTTTTAGGTTAAGTATTCATGATTCCAATTAAAAAAGCTCTGTCTTTTACTATGGAGAATTAATGAGCTACTCTTTTTAAGAATAATTATAACTCATTCAAAGCTTTCATTAATTCTATTGGCAGATTATAAACCCCATTGTAATGGTAGATAATTTTATTTTGATTATTATCTACAATGTAAATGGAAGGTTCTGACAAAAGTTTTCCTATTTGGTATTTTGTTAGTTCTTTTGAATTAACGGAAGGAATAAAACTCCAATTGAAATTGGTTTCCTCTTTAAAGGGAATCAATTTATCTTCTATTTCACTAAACATACACACGAATTGTACCTTTTCAAATTTATTTTTTAAATTATTCAAACTTTCAATTTGATCTCGTTCAATCAAATCCATTCTACCAGTAAAATAAACCACGGAATATTGCTTATCAGTATTATCAGAAGATATCTTATGTTTATCTAAGGTTGTGTAGGAGAATGAATCAATATCCTTACTGCTATGAGGGTTATAGGCTTTATAAATTACATATAATAAATTATTTGAATTATTTGTGGGGTTTTCAGTACTTATGTTAAAAGTATAAGTTCCAATATCATTAATATTGAATTCATAATGATTTTCTTTCTTAATCATTTCAATTTCCGATGGGGCATTTTCTATTTTAGTATTACCTCCAAAACTTAGCCCCTTTGCAGGAAACAACCAATATTTACCTTCCACTAAAAACACCCTAACATCTTTAGCATTATGATTATAAGAAGAGTGATGAAAACCTATTGTATGGACACCAGCTATCTTTTTATAATCA
>QNXU01000244.1 GCA_003973485.1 Bacteroidota bacterium
AAAAGAGGACTGGACGAAATGCTCAAATCAGCTTGGGATTGGGAGCAAGCTTTAGCTAAGGAATAATTACGAATTGGATAATAGGAAATTTGTTATTTGAATCTTATAGATGCTAATAGTTATGTTTTCTATTGATTTTTAACTAATTCCTTTTTAGTTTTCAATAAAAAAACTTCATGCGTTACCTTCACTTTATTTTAAGTTTTTCACTTGTATTATTTATTTTTTCATGTTCATCTGAAAAGTCAGAGGTAAAAGTAAGCGATTCTGACATTGAATTTAAATTTGAGATAGTTGACTCTTTAACTGTTGATTATCTAGGAATGCCCTTCTTATGCGACTTTTCTCCCAATCAAGAGCGTGTCTTATTTTTTAATGGCAGGAATACAGAGTTTATTATCACAAATACAGAAGGTGAAATAATAGCTCAATTTTCTAAAGAAGGAGATATTCCAGATAATCCAGGGTCGCTAGCAGATAGGCCTATTTTTTATGATAATAACACGATTGTGGTACATGGTCAAAAAGGAATATGGGCCTACAATTTTGAGGGTGAAAATGTATGGAAAATTGAAAGAGAACAGCCTTTAGGGTTTTGGTTCAGTAAAAATACTGGGAGAAGCATGTATTTGATGGATCCGCAACATTATTTCACCGTCATTAATTATGATCAATTAGTTATTGATGCCTCAACTGATAGTTTATATGATAACCTACGTGCTTTAAAAATTGTAAATCGAAACGCAAAATCAATTGAGCCTATTATTCCTTTAGAGTCATTTAGTCGTTATTTGGATGGAAAAGGATATCAACCCTCTAGTATGCTTCCTTCTAATCATGTGAGTGGTAATGAGATGGTGATTAGCTATCCAAAAGAAGATTTGATTTATTTATACGATTGGAAAAACGAGTCATTTCAATTGAAAGATACTTTTTCTCTTAATATTGAACCCTTTTATTTGGACGAAGGGAAAGAAAGGAAATTATTGGAAGGCCAAAATGGATTTGTTATGGGAGGAAAAGTGGGAGAAGCAGAGGTGAGAGGAGCCTATTTAATGGATGAAGGGAAAGTTTTGGTTCAATATAATTCAGGAGTTAAAGAATCAGAAAGGCAAGAACCAAAAATGAAAAAGACTTCAGAAAACAGTATTACTCTTTCTATGCCTGATAATATTCCAAAAGACCTTTTTCAAATGTATAAAGACGGTAAAAAATATGGGAAGCCTTTTAGGTCATCAATTGAAATTGCTTCTTTATTGTATGTTGATGGCGATTTTCTTTGGTTTAATAAAGATCAGGTAGCCTTAGATGTGGAAGATAATTATGCAGTGTTCTATAAAACAAAGTTGGTCCCTAAGAAATGATCATGCATTTATTAATAGATTTTAGCTACAGCTAGAGGTTTCTATTGTTTATTGTCATAAATTTCTAATGAGTAACCTCAATAAACTTAGAAATGGCCTGAAAAACTTCTTCTTCCTCTTCAAACATTCCCATGTGCCCAGTTTTTGGTAGGTTTTTTAAATAAGGATGTTTCATATATTTAATTTGAGATTTACTAAGCGCTACTGGTATGCTTGGATCTTCTTCTCCGTAAACAAAAAGTATTGAGCCATCAAATTCTTTTATGAAATCCAAGCTGTCAGTGCGATCACGCATTGCTAGCATATAATCAGTAAGTGTTTTTTCAGGGATTTTACTTCCTTCTTCAACTATTGATTGAATGGTATCCTGTAATTTTTCACGATGATTTTCGTGAAACAGCATGGGTACAAAACTTTCAATGAATTTAGCTACACCATGCTTTTGAATGAATTCAATTGATTTTTCTCTGCCTTCTTTTTTATCTTCTGTATCAGATAATGCTGAAGAATGTATGAGCCCGATATGAGAAACAATATTAGGAAATCTTTTAGCTATTTCTAATGTCACATAACCACCTAATGAATGACCCATTATGATACATTCCGATACATTTAATCTTTTAAGGCAATCATAAATTGAATTAGCCACCATATCAAGACTATGCTCATAAGGTAAGCTATCGCTTTTTCCGAAACCAGGCAAATCAGGAGTGATTACCTTATATTTTTTTGATAACCTTTCCCTGTAATGATTCCATATTTTATGGGTTTCCCCATAGCCGTGCAAAAAAACTACCGGATAACCTTTTCCGGATACTTCATAGTGAATGGTCATAGTTTAGCATGTAATGAATGTTCAACCATCTGAAGCGCAGTAGTAAAAATACCTTCTGGATCAAAGTTGCATTCGGCATGTAGTTCATGTTGCTCGCCATGCTCTACAACTCGATCTGGAATACCTAAGCGTTTCACTTGTGAAGAATAATCATTTTCTGCCATAAATTCAAGTATAGCACTACCAAATCCTCCCATTAAACAACCATCTTCTATGGTTATTACCTTTTTATATTGGGAAAATATCTCATGCAATAATTTTTCATCGAGTGGTTTTACAAATCGCATATCGAAAACCCCTGCTTCTACTCCCTCTTCCGCAAGTTTTTCAGCGGCTTCAAGTGCATAATTTCCAATATGACCAATACTTAAAATAGCGATATCTTTCCCCTCTCTTAGCTGTCTTCCAGTTCCAATTTCCATGGCTTCCATTGGTGTTCTCCATTCAGGCATTACGCCCTTTCCTCTTGGGTAACGGATAGTGAAAGCTTTCCCTTCTCTTGGCAATTGAGAAGTGAACATCATATTTCTTAATTCGGCCTCATTCATTGGAGCGGCTACAATCATATTCGGGATACATCGCATGTAAGCAATATCATAATTTCCATGATGTGTAGGTCCATCAGCACCAGCAAAACCAGCCCTGTCTAAGAAGAAGTTTACGGGTAAATCTTGTATACATACATCATGAATTACCTGGTCATAGCCTCTTTGCATAAAAGTACTGTAGATATTACAGAAAGGGATTAAACCTTGGGTGGCTAATCCAGCTGAAAAGGTAACGGCATGTTGTTCTGCTATACCCACATCAAAAGCTCTATCTGGCATAGCCTTCATCATAATGTTTAAAGATGATCCTGAAGGCATTGCGGGTGTAACTCCTACAATCTTATCATTTTGCTCAGCTAATTCAACTATTGTATGTCCAAATACTTCCTGATATTTTGGGGCAGATGGCTTTTCAACTGGTTTTTTCTGAATTTCACCAGTTATTTTATCAAATTTCCCAGGAGCATGCCATTTGGTTTGATCCTTCTCTGCAGGACCAAATCCTTTACCCTTGGTAGTTACACAATGCAAAACCTTAGGGCCAGGAATATCTTTTAAATCTCTTAATACATGAACCAAATGATTCACATCATGACCATCAACCGGTCCAAAATATCGTAAATTTAATGACTCGAATAAGTTACTTTGCTTTAAAAGAAATGATTTAATGCTATTCTCTAATTTCCCTACAACCTCTTGAGCGCTTTTTCCAAAACCGCTTACTTTTCCTAATAGCTTCCAAACATCGTCTCTCATTCTATTGTAAGTATGAGAAGTCGTAATGTCGGTCAAATATTCTTTCAATGCACCCACATTTGGGTCAATTGACATACAATTATCATTCAATATAATAATCATATTGGCATCAGAAGCACCAGCATGGTTCATGCCTTCAAAAGCCATACCTCCAGTCATAGCACCATCGCCTATTACGGCAATGTGTTGCTTATCAAATTCGCCTTTTAAATTTGAAGCTAGTGCCATACCCAAAGCTGCAGAAATTGAAGTAGATGAATGTCCTACACCAAATGCATCATATTCACTTTCTTTTCTTTTTGGGAAACCAGACATTCCTCCATAAACCCGGTTGGTATGGAATATTTCTTTTCTCCCAGTAAGAATTTTATGCCCATAAGCTTGATGTCCTACATCCCAAATTAATTGATCTTCTGGTGTATTGAATACATAATGAAGGGCAGTTGTTAATTCTACAACTCCCAAGCTTGCACCAAAATGACCGCCATAAATCGATACATTATCAATAATGAATTGTCTTAATTCTTGGCTTAATTGTACTAATTGAGATTGATTGAGATTCCTGAGATCAGCAGGGCTGTCAATCTTAGATAAAAGTTCTCCGGGTTGAATAAGCATAATGTCTTAATATGTTTAAAGCAGAAAACAAATACTTTATGTAAATGTTTCACTTGATTGAAATTAGCCTCTTTTAATTTTGGAAGCTTTTTTCAATCATATTTTTTGTGTACTCAGTAAATAAGTCGGTTTAGGACTTTTTCAATCCACAAATTACCGAAATTTTCGCTTTATTAAAGACAAATTTACAATAAAATCCGGCTATTCACCTGCAATCTTTTCAAATTCGATTATCTTTGAAATCTTAGAACATTAAATAACCGTCACTATTGAGTTTTGAAATAAAACTTCCGCTTTTTGAAGGGCCTTTCGATTTACTCCTTTTCTTTATTGAAAGGGATGAATTGGATATTTATGATATTCCTATTTCCAAAATCACCAATGATTTTCTGGATTATCTTAAGCATTTGGAGCAGATGAATATTGAAGTGGCTAGTGAATTTATTTTGGTAGCTTCTACATTAATGCGAATTAAGGCGAAAATGTTATTGCCTCGTCCTCAGATTGATGAAGAAGGTAATGAGATTGACCCGAGAGAGGAGTTAGTACGGCATTTATTAGAATACAAGAAATATAAATCAGTATTGCAAGAACTTTCAGAAATGGAAGGCAAAATGCAAGAAAAGGAAAAACGTGGAAATGTTAAGAAGGAAGTAAGATCACTTTCTGAAACCATTAATGTGGAAGCGGAATTGCAAAATGTTGATTTGTATAAACTATTAAGGGTTTTCAGGGATGTAATGGCACGCTATGAACTCGAAAAAAATAAGCCTTCCCATAAGGTGGTGCAATATCCCTATACCATCGAAGGTCAGAAAGATCATATCATAGGAAAACTGGAAAGAGATGGTAAGTTAGCTTTTACTAAATTTATTGAAGAGAAACCCGAAAAAATAGCGGTGATTTTTAATTTTCTAGCCATATTAGAATTGTTGCAAAGCTCATTGATTACTATTACGGTAGGAGAGGGCTTTAATAATTTCTGGCTTGAAAAAATTGAAACAGTTGCTGAATGAAGTTAGAGAAGGAGAAAATTTTCAAAACCCTTAATCCCAACAAGGTGTGGATTCCTGTATTGCTAGGGGTATCTATTGTAGCTTTTTTATTTTATCAGGATGATTCGGTAACAGTTGAAAATCTTTCGTTAATCTTTGAAGCCGAGATTATACCTGTGGCACTTGCTTTCTTAGTGTTATTTGCTCGTGATGTTGGTTATGTATATCGTATACGAATGATTACTGGTAAAAAACTAACTTGGAAAAGCAGTATTTATGTAATAATTCTTTGGGAGTTTGCCTCAGCCGTTACGCCTTCTGTTGTTGGAGGAACTGCTGTAGCCGTTTTCATTCTGATGAAAGAGGGCTTGAAGTTAGGGAAAGCTTTGGCTTATACGATGATTACCGCAATTTTTGATAATTTATATTTCGTGGTGATGGCACCCATTGTCTATATTATTGCCTCTGGATATATTTTTCCTCAAAATTCAATGATTGAAAGTGAACTTGGTAGAAGTTTACCAGCTTTATTTATTATAAGTTAT
>QNXU01000028.1 GCA_003973485.1 Bacteroidota bacterium
TTTTCTATCGCCATCCTCTGGATGGTGATGATTACTGGCGCCTCTGGCGCATGGTAATAAAACTGTTACCATGATCGGTGGTGTGCCAACCGGGAAAGTAAAACTTAAACCTCTTTCACAATCTGGTAGTTTTTCCTTGTTCTTTGTTCCATGTAGATTTCTTTATCTGATCGCATTCGATCTATTAAGTTATCATTGCAATTTTTTATGGTGATTAATTCCAAGCCTTTATTATAGAGGATAGAAAAATCATCTTTCAATTCATTTATTAATTGGTCTAAACGATGCAAATCATCATTTACACAAATAGAAAATGAGATGGCTGTATTTTGCATCATATTGATTTTGATATGGTGCTTATTTAACCCCTCAAATATTTTCCCTATTAAAGCTTCCGTGATAAAAGTAAAGTCTGTCAATTTGAAAGTGAGTAAACTTTGTTTTTCTTTAATGATAATGCAGGGGATTTCATGAACAATTTTACAGTCATGGATTATCGTTCCTCCTTTTTCTGGCGAACTAAATGAACGCACGTGCAGTGGAATGCCAGCATTAGCCAATGGCTTTATAGTTTTCGGGTGAATTACTGAAGCGCCATAATAAGTCATTTCTGCTGCTTCCTGATAGGATAATTCTTGATATAAGACAGCATCTTTAATTTTTTTCGGATCTCCATTTAGTATTCCTGGAACATCTTTCCAAATTGTGACTGCTTTGGCATTGGTGCAATAAGCAAAAATAGCGGCACTAAAATCTGAGCCTTCTCTTCCTAATGTAGTGGTTTTTCCGCTTTGTGTTCCTCCTAAAAATCCTTGAGTAATGATGAATCGGTTTTTACTAAATTTTTGATCGGTCACCCTTTTTATGGATGTTTTGCTTTCTTCCCAATCAACCAAAGCATCTCTAAAGCTTTCATCAGTTCTAATACAATCTTTTGCATCAATCTTTGAAATAGGAAATCCTTCTTTTTTTAGAAATCTTAATAAAATGGAAGAGGAAATCATTTCCCCATAAGAAATGATGCTGTCATAAGATTCATCGTACTTTGATTTATTGACCTCAGATAATTTTATTTTTAAATCTTCAAAAATCTGTTCTAATAACTGAAGTGTTTTCGCTTCATCATTCTCAAATAATTTGGCGATTATCGAAGCGTGGTATTTAAAAAGGTCTTGAATAGCAGTGTCAATTGATAAATCTTCCAGTTTTAGGTGTAATATTTCTTCTAATGCATTAGTCGTTTTACCCATAGCGGAAACCACTATAATTATTTTTTCATCGGGGAATCTTTTTAGGATTTCCGACATATTTCGTACTGCTTCTGCATCTTTTATAGATGCCCCACCAAATTTAAATACCTGCATACGTTCCTTTTTGTAATGAATGGCAAAATAAGCTGCAATTTTTTCATAATTTAGCGTCAATACAAATAAATATTCCATGCAAACTAAATTAGCCACTTCAGTTGGCATCACTTTAGACCGTTTTATCAAGAAAAAACAAAATGATTTTGCCTTTGCTTCGGGTGAACTTTCTCAATTGCTAAGAGATATTGCTTTGGCAGGAAAAATCATTCATAGAGAAGTTAATCGTGCAGGCTTATTAAACATTGGAGGTGCTTATGGTACTGAAAATGTGCAAGGTGAGGAGCAGCAGAAATTGGATGTTATTGCTAATATCAGATTTATTAGAGCATTGAAAAATGGTGGAGAAGTTTGTGCTATTGTATCGGAAGAAGATGATGAAATCCTAGATTTAAATAATAAGGATGGAAGATATATTGTATCCATGGATCCTTTGGATGGTTCTTCTAACATTGATGTAAATGTTTCTATAGGAACTATATTTTCTATTTTCAGAAGAGTTTCCCCAGTTGGTAGTAAAGTGACTAATGAAGATGTTTTGCAAAAAGGCTCTGAACAAGTGGCCGCAGGATATTTGTTGTATGGTTCTTCCACTATGCTAGTTTATACTACTGGTCGTGGTGTAAATGGATTTACTTATGATCCTTCATTGGGTGAATTTTTCTTATCGCATGCTGATATGAAAATCCCTGAAGACGGGAAAATATATTCGATCAACGAAGGAAGTTATAGAAGTTTGGAACCTAAAGTTCAGCAGTATATTGAAAACTGTAAGGATAAAAAATACACCGCTCGTTATATCGGCTCATTAGTAGCTGATTTTCATAGAAATTTACTGAAAGGAGGAATTTATATTTATCCTTCAACCGATAAAGCTCCGAATGGAAAATTGAGGTTAAACTATGAATGCAACGCCTTGGCAATGATTTGCGAACAAGCAGGAGGATTAGCAACGGATGGAAAAAACAGGATTTTGGATATTCAACCTGAATCCTTACACCAAAGGGTTCCTTTTTACACTGGCTCTAAGAAAATGGTGGAAGAGGCAATGAAGTAATTTACTTCTGCTCTTCCCAAGCAGTATTCATTTGGTCGATTATACCCAAAATCTCTTCTTTTCCAGTTTGTTTTTCAGCAGAACTGACAAAATAAGGTGGAAAATCTTCCCAATTACTCAACATTTTCTTTTTGAAAACTGCTATATTCTGTTGTGTTTTGTTATTAGATTGCTTGTCAGCTTTAGTGAAGATAAGGGATAGAGGTAATCCATTTTTTCCAATAAAATCTAAGAATTCAAGGTCTATTTTTTGAGGAGGCAAGCGAGAATCAATCAAAACGAAAATGCAGACCAGATTTTCTCTGTTTTTTAAGTAATCGCTAATCATCTTGCCCCAACCTTCGTTGGTTTTCTTGCTCACTTTAGCATAACCGTAGCCCGGTAAATCCACTAAATACCACTTTTCATCCATTAAAAAATGATTAATAAGCTGTGTTTTACCTGGCTTAGAAGAGGTTTTAGCCAGATTTTTTCTATCTGTCAACATATTGATTAAGGAAGATTTCCCTACATTCGATCTGCCAATGAATGCATATTCTGGCAAATCAGTTTCAGGACTTTTCCGATAATCTGTGTTGCTGATAACAAATTCAGCATTTTTTATTCTCTTCATCTTGCAAATATAAGGCGTTTAAATCGCAGTTAAAGTCTAGCGAGAAAAAGAATTAATTGATTTGCCATAAAAATCAATTATGTGTAAGCTTTTTAAATAAAATTAAAATTTATCTTATATTAGATTATTGTAATAAATATGGTCAAATCAGCATAAAATTGAAGGGAGCTTTATATATTTATTGCTTCTTAGCATATATTTTTAAATAAAAACAGGAAGTTTGGCTAACTTTTTTTGATATAACATAAAAAGTAGTTTAATTTAAGTGATTATTTTAGTGAAGCGACCTAACTCGCTATAATTTACCGAATTAAAGAATACGATGATATATAAATTTAGATTCTTTTTTGTCTTACTACTAAGTACTTCTTTTACCTTTCAATTGAAAGCACAGGAGGCTAATCCAGATTTAGCAAATGACTACCTTGGAATGGCAGAAGAAATTTTCAATGAGACGAAAGCTTTGAATCAGGCACTAGATATGTACAAGTTAGCTGCAGAGGCTGATCCAAATAATATAGAAGCTAACTTTAAAGCAGGGGATACTTATCTTCAGACAACAGAAAAAGCCAAAGCCACACAATATTTATTACGTGCATTTCAATTAGATTCTGATTATAAGTTCAATATGCTTTATAAAATTGGTCAAGCCTATCATTATGGTTATGAATTCGATAATGCATTGGAATATTATAAAAAGTATAAACAAAAATTAGAGAATAATACTGGTTACAGTGGTGCTGATAAAACCCCTATGTTAGAAGTTGAAAGACGAATTGAGGAGTGTAATACAGGAAAAAAATTAATGAATGACCCTGTTAACTACTCCATTACTAATGTTGGTACTGCAATCAATTCTGAATTGTGGGATTACGCACCAGTAGTTAATGCAGATGAAACCGTAATGATTTTCACTTCGAGAAGAGGTCCCGACCAAGGGAATATAAATGAAAACGTATTTGAAGATAATTTTTTCTATGAAGATATTTTCATTTCAAAGAAATCAGGTGGAGAGTGGCAACAAGCAGAAAATATTGGACCAGTTGTTAATACTAAATATCATGATTCAAATTTAGGATTCTCACCTGATGGTAAAACTCTTTATATCTACAGCGATGAAGGAAATGGAGATATTTATTTTACCAATAACTTATCTGAAGATACATGGTCAGAACCTGTTGGTTTAAGTGATAATATTAATTCCAGTGGGTACAATGAAAAATCTGTTTCTCAATCAGTAGATGGAAACACCTTGTTTTTTGCAAGTAACCGTCCAGGTGGTAATGGTGGATTTGATATTTATTATTCCACTAAAAATAAAAAAGGAGAATGGGGACCTTCCAAGAATTTAGGTAAAGTCATCAATACCGAAGGTGATGAAGATGGTCCTTTTATCCAGTATGACGGCAAAACACTTTATTTCAGTTCTACTGCTCATAATGGGATGGGTGGTTTTGATATATTCAAATCTGAATATGATAGTGCAAGCAATGAGTGGAGTAATCCTGAAAATTTAGGCTATCCATTAAATTCACCAGATGATGATATTTATTTTGTAATGACTAAGGATGGTAAAACGGGTTATTATGCGAGTGTAAGAGAAGAAGGGATGGGGTATAATGATATTTATCGAGTGAAAATTGGAGGTAGCGAAGATGATTCAAATAAAAAGTTGGCTAATAAAAAAGCCAATGTGGATGAAGAGGACATTGAAACTGAAAAAGAAGTAGATAGTGTGGAGGTAGCAGAGTCAAAAGAAGATGATGAAATTGATTCTGGTGCTCCTGTAAAATTGATGGTGAGGGTTGTGGATGCTAAAAGCAACCAAACGATAGATGCAAAAGTTAAAGTGAAGGGTCAAGTAGATAATATAACAGTGCCAGCTGAAAGTGTAGAAAATGGTATTTATACTTTTGTGATTATTAGAGATGAAGCTACCGATTTCATGTTATCAGCAGAAAAACCGAGCTATATTTTTGCGAATAAGAAGATTACTATTCCTGCTTCAAAAGGCGATGAACAAATTATTAGGCAAACTATTAGTTTAAGTAAACCAGAAGTGGGTACTTCAAAAACTTTAAGAAACATATTCTTTGAATTTGGGAAAGCAACATTTACTTCAGATTCGTATGAAGAATTAAATAAGATGGTAAGCTTCCTGGAAGCAAATTCTCAGGTCAATGTTGAAATAGCTGGGCATACTGATAATATTGGTTCGGATGCTGTAAATAAAAAATTATCTCAACAGCGAGCTAATAAGGTAGTAGAATATCTTACAGGTAAAGGAATTGATAGAAGAAGATTGAATGCAGTAGGGTATGGCGAAGAAAGACCGATTGTAAGTAATGATGACGAGGTGATGGGTAGAGAAATTAATCGAAGGGTGGAATTTATCGTGAAGGAATAGTTTAAAACAAAATATTTCATAATTAGGGGGATGTTTAGCATCCCTTTTTTATTTTCAGTTTTTTTAAATAGGGCTTGCTGATTAACAAAAAAAGGTTTGATAGATTAATATATGGAATAAATTTCAGAAATTAAGGACAAACAAGTGCAAGGAAAAATGCAAAAGTCCTCCAAAAAGCGTGCACCACGGGGCGAATATATCAGTCAATACCA
>QNXU01000162.1 GCA_003973485.1 Bacteroidota bacterium
AGATTTCTTTTGAAATAGGAGATACGAAATTAAAATTGCCATCCAGGTCGTGCATACTAATCAGTTCAGAAGAATGGTTCACAATTTCCTTGAAAATCTCATCTTCTAATTCCAGGTTTTTATTAAAACTTTTTATTGCCTTTTCTGATAATTTAATCGTTTGGTTGGTCTGTGAATAGGGGGTGATTTCAACAAATGAAATGACTACCCCTTTAATTTCATTTTTATTCGTCCTAAAAGGAGTAACCCGCATCATAAAGTGCCTGTCGCTAGGATCTTGGATGCTGGTTTCAAAAGGCTTTAAAGTTCTATTTACTTCTTCAATTTTATCTGTGAAATCTTCTATTTGAAAGCGAGACCTGAAATGGCTGATATGTCTGCCCTGATCGTGAGGCATTAAGTTTAATATATCCTTTATGGCAGGAGTAAATTTTCTAATATTGAGCTCTGAATCTAAAAAAAGAATGGCAATGTCCGTACTTGCTATTAAATTGTTTAAGTCATTATTTGTGGCCGTTAATTCATCTACCTTTTCTTGAAATTCAGCATTTACGGTATATAATTCCTCATTAACAGACTCTAATTCTTCGTTTGAACTTTGTAATTCTTCATTGGAAGCCTGCAATTCTTCATTACTTGATTCTAGCTCCTCTATGGTAGTTTGTAAATTCTCCTTATTAACTTTTAATTCTCTCTCCAGAACTTCTATTTTTTCTTTTGAAGCTAAGTCCAAATCAATAGGAGCAGATTTTATCGGTTCTTTTTTTGATTTAGTATTTTCAAATAAGGCTATTATAGCCATTGAGCCATTATCCAATTCAATTTTCTTGAAGTGAATATTTAAGAATTTGGTACCATAAATGGTCTGCATTTTCTCTGAAATCTCTGCATTTTTTAAGCTGACCTCTTTGTTTTCATTTATAATTTTATTGGAGGCTACTTCAAAAGTCAAACTTAAATTTTCAGGCAGCATTTTTAAGATATTAATGCTTACCATTCCTAAAGGTAATTCAAGCCATTGGTTGGTTTTACCTGTGGTATGGATCAAATCAAATTCTTGATTAAAAACTACCGCATCTGGCACAAATTCTTGAATTAAATAACTTCTGATATTATCGAGTATCTTCCGAGGGGAAGAGCTTAAATTTTTAAAATACTTTTGATTCTCTTCATCGCTTTCCTTAGCGACTTTTTTCATGTGAATGCTATTATCCTTTTCCTTTTTATCTTTTGGATTAAGCATTTGTAGGTTTTTCTTATTTTTAAAAATTTTATTTTTGATATCAAATTCATGGAAATTTGTGGCATGTTCACCAACCGATTCACTCGAACCTAACACCAAGAATCCGTCCGAAACCAAAGTGAATTTGAATAAAGAAAATAATTGTTTTTGAATATCAGAAGTTAAATAAATTAGGAAGTTTCGGCAACTTACTAGATTGATTTTGCTAAATGGAGGATCTTGAATGATGTTATGGACAGTGAAAACTATCATGTCTCTAATTTCCTGAGCCACTTTGTAGCCGTCTTTTTGCTTAATGAAATAAGCACTGAATAGTTCAGGCTCTATTTCGTTTGCAATACTGTTAGGGAAATAGGGGCTGCTTGCTTCCTTTATAGCATCTTTATCTAAATCGGTAGCAAAGATTTTTACATCATATTGTAATTTATTCTTTTTTAGATAATCCTTAATTAAAATGGCAATTGAATAGGCCTCTTCTCCACTCGAGCAGGCAGGAATCCATACTCTAATATTTCTGGTTTTTTCTGTTTGTTTTACTAATTCTGGAATTAACCTATTACGAATAGACTGGAAAGTTTCTGCATCTCTAAAAAATCTTGTTACTCCAATTAGCAGTTCTTTAGCAAGCAAAGCACCTTCCGTACTATTACTTATTAAATATTCTAAGTAATCATCTAAATCAGAAATACCCTGAAGTCCCATCCTTCTGATAGTTCTTCTATACATGGTGGAGAACTTATAACCAGTAAAATCTATTGCCGTTTGTTTCTTTACTTCAATTAAAATATCACTAATTAGTTGACTATTCTCATCAGTTTCAAAATCCGTAAATTTCAGTTTTTTATTACTTCCAAAAAATTTATCTAGCTCCTTCGGCATTTCCTCAACTGCACAAATTTTATCTACAGAGCCATTATGAATGGCATTTTTAGGCATGCCATCGAATTTTGCAGTTGCAGGATCTTGAACGATTATAATACCCCCTTTTTCTTTTACAAATTTAATTCCTTCTGCTCCATCGCTGCCAGTGCCTGATAGAATAATGGCCGCAGAAAACTCTTTATTATGTTCCGATAATGAATGAAAAAATGCAGTGATAGGGAAGCTTAATTTTTTACCTTCTTTATCATTTAGCCGAAATGTGCCTTGATTTAAGGTGACAAACTTCTTAGGGGGATTGAGAAATAAAGTATTGGCTTCCACTTGCATTCCATCCTCAATTACTTTAATGGGAAGTGAAGTATGGCGTGCTAGCAATTCATCCATCATACTTTTATGATTAGGTGCTAAATGCTGAATGATAACATAAGCAAAACCAGCAACAGGATTTACATTATTGAAAAAGTTCTCTAGCGGTTCTAATCCACCTGCAGAAGCCCCTAATCCAACTATAGGTATTTGTTTAATTGTCATAACTTATTTCTTAGGCAAAGTAAAGTAAAAACTACTGCCAATTCCTAATTGAGATTCCACCCAAATAGTACCTCCGTATTTTTCTACTATCTTCTTGCATATGGCCAATCCTAAACCCGTACCTGAATAATCAGACTTTGAATGCAGTCTTTGAAAAATTAGGAAAATTTTCTCATGATATTTTGAATCAATCCCAATTCCATTATCCGATATTTTAAATTGGTATTTATGTTTAGTTTCCTTGAAACTAATCTCAATTTTTGGCTTAGCATCTTTTGAAGAATACTTAATGGCATTTCCGATTAAATTATGGAAAAGCTGCCTTATGGCAGTTTTTGAATAATATATTTCCGGAAGTTCATCTATTTCTAAATCAATATTTTTCTTATTGATACTGGAATGTAGGAGGCTTAAAACTTCAGCAACTTCATCATTTAAATCCAGTTTTTGTAGTTCTACTTTTTGTGTCCCAGCTCTGGAATACTCCAATAGGTCAATAATGATTTGTCGCATTCTATGTGCACCATCTACTGCAAAATTAATATAGGTTTGAGCTTTATCGTCTAGCTGGCCTTCGTATTTATTTTTTAATTGGGTCATAAAACTGGATACCATTCTCAGGGGTTCTTGTAAATCGTGGGAGGCGATATAGGCAAATTGCTCCAATTCTTGATTACTCTTCTCTAATTTTTGTGTATAGTCTTGAAGCTCATGATTTAATTTCTCCAATTCCTTCTGCTGTTCTTTCTCTAAAGTAATATCTCTGAAATAGATAGAAAGACCTCGCTTAGAGGGGTAACTTCTGATATTAAACCATTTCTCTAAAGGTTCATTATAAAAATCAAAGGTTCTGGTTTCATTATTTTTTAAGGCTTTATTATATTCTTTTTCAGCTATTGTTCCTTTTGCATAGCTAAACAAATCCCATTTATTTTTACCTAGGGCATCTTCCTTTTTAATTTTTAGTAATTTTTCTGCCTTTTTATTAAAGTAGATGAAGTTATAATCTTTGTCCACGGCCAAAAAAGCATCAGATATACTTTCTAAGATTTCACTTTCTTTTTGGTAAGCTTCCTCTAAGGCTTGAGTAATTATTTTTCTTTTGGTGATATCCTTATAATAAACTGAAAACCCATCTTCACTTGGGTAAATGCTTTCGTCAAACCATAAGTCGTAATATTCATAATAGAATTCAAACTGAGCGGGTTTACCAGTTCTTTTAACTTCTTCTAAATAATCTTTAAAAACCGATTTTTTTAATTGAGGGAATTCATCAAATGCATTTTTGCCTATAAGATCATTCTTATCTTTCCTCATGGTTTTGAGGGCGCTTTCATTTACATAAGTGAAATTATAGTCTTTATCCAATGCATAAAAAGCATCGGAGATACTATCCAATATATTTTTCTTTTCACTGAGAGCATTCTCAATCACCTGTTTGTTTTGAACTTTATCGGTAACATCCGAACTGTGACAAACTAATCCTATGATTTCCTCATTTTCATAAATTGGTGTTAAGTTAGCTTGAATCCATGCCTGACTAACATTTCTATTATCAGTAGGAGGGATTTCTACATTTATTTCTTCGCCATTTAAACAGTTATCATAAAGTATTTTCCATTTGGAAATATATTCTTTGCTTAATAGGGGGAGATCCAACATGTTTTGCCCAACCTCCAAATCAACTTTTAAATCATTTAAGAAACGATTTTTCATAGCCTGATTGCAGGATAGCAGTTTATAATCTGTATCAATACTCCAGATTAGGTTTTGAGTCCCGTTAATAAGGGCTTGTGAGGATTTAATTATTTTTTCTCGCTCTTTTTCTTTTTCTTTTATAGGACTACCTTCTTTTGCAACGCAGTATATTAAAGATTTTCTTTTGTCGAATTTTGCAGACCAAAGCATCGGGACTAAACGGCCCTTTTTATGGATATAGTGGTTTTCAAAATAAGCGACTTCTTTTCCTTTAACTATTTTTTGATCAATCTTTTTGGTGGCTTCTAAGTCTTGTGGTGCCACATAATCTAAAAATAATGTTCCTTCTAATTCCTCTGGTTTGTATCCCCATATTTTTTCACTTGCTTGACTAACTGAAACAAAATATCCATTGTTGTCAATAGTGCATAAGATATCTAAACTTAATTCCATAAATTCCTCTAAAGATATTGGGGGACGTTTAGACATAAATAATTATTGCGATTTTACAGTGAAAGATGATTACATAAGTTAATAAATATAATTAAAAGTTAATTGTTTAGCAAAAGCTTAGGGTTTAAGAATGAGCATATTTTCATTTACGCTCATAAACTACATAATCAAACTCAAAAGTGTGTTTCTCATCTTTAGAGTGATGTTCACGACTAATTTCTTTCCATTTAGATTGATCAAATTCAGGAAAATATGCCTCTGCATCAGGGAATTCTGCCTCTACTTCCGTAATATATAATCGATCAGCATATTTTAAACCCTGTTCGTAAATTTGACCACCACCAATAATGAATAATTCTTCTTCATGATTATCCTTCGCAAAGGCTATTCCATCTTCTATGTTGTGAAATACTTTTACACCATCGTGGTTCCAGTCCTTATTTCTTGTAATAACAATATTTACTCTTTTTGGAAGTGGTTGATATTGTGCTCCTAGGGAATCAAAATTTTTTCTTCCCATCAATATGTGATGATTTCTAGTTTTGTCTTTAAAATATTTTAAATCATCGGGTAAATGCCAAATCATGTCATTGTCTTTTCCAATAGCATTGTCTTTGGCTTTTGCCACTATCATTGATATTTTCATTTTGTATTTAGTTTTTTTAGTAAGAAATTGATTTGTTGTTGAAATCACCTACAATGGCTTGAAAGAACTTTTGTGTAAATACTAAAACAAATATGATAATGTTCAATTAAAAGAAATATGAATTAATAATAAAATTTTTGATTTTTAAGTATGATTACTGATGCTAAGATTTTATTTATT
>QNXU01000093.1 GCA_003973485.1 Bacteroidota bacterium
TATCCCCTCAAGTAAATTATTGGAGTGTTACACGAGAGATTTAAAGGTATTTGCTAAAAAGAAAATCTTGACAGATAGAAGTAAATACAAACAATAATCAGTTCATACTATTATATATCTTAAAAAAGCCATATTAATAAATTTTTAAATACAAAAAGTTAAATTGCAAACGTAACCGCAATCGTTTGCGCTAAAATTATGAATCATTCAATATAGTTCAACTTTTATATTCAATAGTTTAGCATTTCTAAAAAGGCATTAAAGATGATAAGTTCAGAAACCATAAATAAATCAAACCTTAACCTTCACTGCGGAAAAATTGAAAATTATAAGCGGAATGCTTATGGTATTTCAGGAAAAACTGAAAATGCATACTTTAGAATATCCGTTGTGCAAAAAGGTATATTTAAAATTCACTTAAGCCGTTTTGAAGAGTTTGACGAGTATTCTTATGCTGTAATTTCGAAGCCTGTAGGAATCGACTTTTCTATAATAGATGCAAATGGCCATATAGAACTTAAAACTGAAGCTTTAACGTTAGAGATTAAAAAAAATCCATTTACTGCTATTTTCAAGGATAATGATGGAAAGATTATAAATGAAGATGATCATGCTTTAGGAACTTCTTGGTTGGGTGAACAAGTAACTACTTACAAAAAACTTCAAGAAAGCGAAAGGTTTATAGGACTAGGCGAAAAAACAGGCCCTTTAGATAGAAAAGGAACAGGTTACCAAAACTGGAATACTGACCATTTCGGTTATCCACCTGATAGTGATCCTTTATATTGTACTACTCCTTTTTACATAGGAATTCATAATGGACTTTCGTATGGAATATATTTAGACAATTCCCACAAGACGCATTTTAACTTTGGGGCTTCTAATAGACGGTTTTCTAGCTTTTCTGCCGATCAGGGAGATATGGCCTATTATTTCATCCATGAAGAAAGCATTGAAGAAATCATCAGTTCTTATACCGACCTAACTGGAAGAATGGAACTCCCTCCTATTTGGAGTTTGGGATATCAGCAATGCCGTTATAGCTACAAACCAGACAAAGAAGTATTAAGCATAGCCAAATTCTTTAGAGAAAAAGAAATTCCAGCTGATGTAATTGTACTAGACATCCATCACATGGAACAATATAAAATCTTTACTTGGGATGGCAAAGATTTCCCTAACCCCAAGCAAATGATTGACAAGCTGGAAGAAATGGGCTTCAAAGTGGTAGTAATCTGTGACCCAGGCATTAAAATAGAAGAAGGGTATGATGCCTATGATTCTGGTAAAAAAGAAGACGTTTTTATCAAATATCCAGATGGCGAGTATTATGAGGGAGAGGTTTGGCCAGGATGGTGTCATTTCCCTGATTTCACCAGGCCTACGGTAAGAACTTGGTGGCAAGATAAATTGAAAGCCTATACTGATTTAGGAATTCTAGGTTTATGGAATGACATGAACGAAATTGCTACTTGGGGGCAATATTTACCTGACTTAATGGAATTCGATTACGAAGGTGAGAAAGCATCCACTCGCAAAGCCCGAAACGTTTACGGAATGCAAATGGCGAGAAGTACTTATGAAGGTGCTAAACAAAACTCGCCAAATAAAAGAGTATTTAATTTAACAAGAGCAGGTTTTTCAGGCATTCAACGTTATGCTGCAGTTTGGACTGGCGATAATGTAGCGGATGATGAACACATGCTTCTGGGGGTTAGATTAGTCAATAGTTTAGGATTGGCAGGCGTAGCATTTTCTGGTTATGATATTGGCGGATTTGCAGGTGATGCCGATAGCCAACTCTTTGCTAGATGGATCTCAATAGGTGCTTTTGCTCCCTTCTTCAGAGGTCATAGCATGATCAATAGTAGGGATTCAGAACCATGGGCTTATGGTGAAGAAGTGGAGGAAATCTCCAGAAACTACATCAATCTTCGCTACAAAATGATGCCTTATATCTATTCTGCATTTTATCAGGCACATGAAAAAGGAATTCCTGTAGCTAGAAGTTTAGCCATATACCATCCACATGATGAGAAAATCTATCATTCTTTATATGAAAACCAATATTTCTTCGGCCCTGACATTATGGTTGCTCCGGTTGCAAGTAAAGTCAATTTAGCTAAGGTCTATTTCCCTGAAGGAGAATGGTATGATTTATTTGACGATACTTTCTACAGAGGAAATCAAGAAGTAATAGTAGAATGCCCCATTGAAAGGTTGCCCGTTTTTGTTAGAGCTTCTGCAATAATCCCAATGCAGAATAAATTGGATAACTTGAGCCAAAATCCTAATGATTGTCTTCACTTACATATTTACGGAGGAAAAGAAGAAAACAAATACGAGTATTATGAAGATGATGGAGAGTCTTTCAATCATGTAAATGGAGAGTTTTACAAAAGATTAATTGAATTTAATCCTGAAAAAAGACAATTGATTTTACACGCTAAAGAAGGCTCATACCAATCACAGTATGACAAAATCAAATTATTCTTCCATGGTTTTGAAGGTAAAATAAATGGGAAAATACAAGTGAACCAGCAGACCATACCATTAGAAAAAGAAGACTTTAATTTCATTGATCAAATTTCTAATTTCGATCCTTTACCAGAAAATGAGAGAATCAATTTAAAGGTAAATGATTTGCCAAATGCAGTTTTCAATTTGGATGATGATAAGATTGAGATCAAATGGTAACAATAGAGAATTTCAAATTCATTAAGTCGTCAATATTCTTTAGTAAAAATCATATGAAAAAATATTTCCTAAGCATTTTAATAATTGCCCTAGCTTTCAATTACTCTTGCAATCCCAAGCAAGAAAAAGATCAGCAGAAAAAGGTATTGACATATCCTGAAAAAGCTAAGGATATGAATATATATGAAGTCAACATTAGGCAATACACCCCGGAGGGAACAATCAATGCCTTTATTCCACATATTGATCGATTAAAGAATATGGGGGTTGATATTTTATGGATAATGCCCGTTCAGCCCATAGGCGAAAAAAACAGAAAAGAACCTTTGGGTAGTTACTACTCCATTAAAGATTATACTGCAATAAACCCAAATTTTGGGTCATTAGAAGACTTCAATAAACTGGTTAAAACCGCTCATGAAAAGGATATGATTGTGTTGTTAGATTGGGTAGCTAACCATACGGCTTATGATCACCATTGGGCAAATGAACATCCTGAATTTTACAATTTAGATACTTTAGGCAACCTTCAATCTCCCGTTGCAGATTGGACAGATGTAGCAGATCTCAATTATGAAAATGAAGATTTACATCAGGCCATGATTAATGAAATGAAATGGTGGATCACTGAAGCTGATATTGATGGTTTCAGATGTGATGTTGCAGGCATGGTTCCTAATCATTTTTGGAAAAAGGCTATAGATAGTCTTGAGGCCACAAAAGATGTTTTTATGCTGGCAGAATGGGACGAGCCTAAAATGCATGAGGCAGGATTTGACATGACTTATGGTTGGGAATTTCATCATTTACTGAATGATATTGCAAAAGGAAAAGCTAATGCTGATTCCGTTGTTTCTTATTTAGAAAAAGATAAGGAGCGCTATGATTCAACAGCTTTTAGAATGTATTTCACATCTAACCATGATGAAAATAGCTGGAATGGTACCGTTTTTGAAAGAATGGGAGATGCCTATAAAAATTTGGCTGTTTTAACCGCTACGGTTCCGGGAATGCCTTTGATTTACAGCGGACAAGAAGCTGGATTAAACAAAAGATTATCCTTTTTTGACAAAGATACGATTGACTGGTCAAATCTAGCTTACGAAGATTTTTATAGCCATTTATTAATGCTTAAGAAAAATAATCCGGCATTATGGAATGGTGCTTTCGGAGGTGATTTTAAGGAAATAAATAAAGAACAAAACTCATCCGAAATTTTAGCTTTCAGTAGAGAAAAGGATGAAAATGAGGTAATTGTTATTTTAAATTTATCAGACAGCATTCAAACCTTAAAAGTAGACGAAGAATATAAAAGCAAAAGCTACCAAAAAGCTGCTAATCCTCAACTGAAAGTAAGTTTTTCAGACAATCAAGAACCACTAACATTCGGTCCTTGGTCTTATATGATTTTAACTAAAAATAGCTTGAACACTAAATAATGGACAATATATCTATAGCCTCCAAAAAGCCAAAATTAAATTTTTGGGAAATTTGGAACATGAGTTTTGGTTTTTTAGGCATTCAATTTGGTTTTGCCCTTCAAAATGCTAATGTCAGTCGAATATTTGAAACACTTGGAGCTGAAAAAGATAGTCTGCCTATTCTGTGGTTAGCAGCACCAGTTACTGGTCTGGTAGTTCAGCCCATCATTGGTTATTATTCAGATAGAACATGGATTCCCAAATGGGGAAGACGAAGACCATTCTTTGCAATTGGTGCTATTTTAGCTACCATAGCTTTATTCATCATGCCCAATTCACCTAGTTTATGGATAGCTGCCGGAATGTTATGGATAATGGATGGCTCAATCAATGTGAGCATGGAACCTTTTAGAGCTTTTGTAGGAGATGTATTACCCAATGAACAGAGAACAAAAGGCTTTGCTATGCAAGCTTTTTTCATAGGTATTGGGGCAGTAATAGCATCTATACTCCCATATGTTCTAACAAATTGGTTGGGATTTGCCAACACAGCACCCGATGGTCAGATTCCAGATTCCGTGAAATGGTCATTTTACATTGGAGGTGTCGCCTTTTTCTCAGCCGTCATGTGGACAGTATTCAACTCAAAAGAATACCCACCAGATGATATTGAAAAATTAAAATTAGAAAACAGTGAAAGAGGAATATTTACAGGCTTAGCTGAATCATTTATAGGGATATTCAAAATGCCTAAAACTATGGTTCAATTAGCATTTGTTCAATTTTTCTCATGGTTTGCCTTATTTGCTATGTGGATTTACACAACACCTGCAGTAACCGAACATGTCTACGGAACCGTAGATACGAAATCAGCTCTTTATAATGAAGGAGCTAATTGGGTAGGGATTATGTTTGGGGTTTATAATGGAGTGGCAGCATTGGCTGCATTTTTATTACCTCAATTAGCTAAATACTTTGGCAGAAAAGGAACTCACCTAATCGCATTATTTTGTGGAGCAGCTGGATTAATTTCAATCTTTTACATCAATGACCCGAACTTACTTGTTTTTAGTATGATTGGCGTTGGAATTGCATGGGCAAGTATTCTTTCTGTGCCTTATGCGATGCTAAGCAGTGCTTTGCCATCTGACAAAATGGGGTATTATATGGGTGTATTCAATTTTTTTATTGTAATCCCTCAAATCGTAGCGGCTGGTATATTAGGGTTCATTCTTAAAAATTTCTTTAACAATGATGCTATTTATGCTTTAATTATTGGGGGCGTATCTATGATTTTAGCTGGATTGTTGAGTTTATGGGTTAAGGATAAGGATGAAGAAAAAATAAATTGAATTTAGCATATAAAGGCGGTTCAAATACATTGCTCCCAAAATATTTGATATCAATAGAATTACAATTTGGGTCTAGAACTTTATATTTCTAATTACTTCACTATCCATTTTATTTTTAGTACAATTGTTCTTTTAAAAAAGTCATTGAACTT
>QNXU01000340.1 GCA_003973485.1 Bacteroidota bacterium
TAAAATCACCGGTAAACCAGCCACACTCACTATGGAAACCGCTAAAATGGCTGGGAATAAAAATATGTATTTAGCTGATAAGGCCGAGAATACTTTTAACATCAGGCATAAGGCCTTAGAGGAGTCCGTTGAATGGACAGTTCTTGAAATGCAAAAAACTGGAGAATTATAAACTTTAAAATTTAATTCAACGTTGCTTGATTTTCACCTTTTAATAAGTAAATTTATTTAACACTATTTTATTGTTAAGCTCCATACTACAATCTGATTTGTTTTAATACAAATGATGTTGTTAATGAGTATAATTATAAAGTAGATTTAACCACTTATATATTATTTATGAGCGAATTTTTCAGAAACAGAAAAGACGAAGAAAAAGAGTTGATTAAAAAATTCGAGAATCATATTCAGGGCAAAGATTTCCATTTTTTTGATGTGGAAGAATTAGAAAAAGTGGTTGAATTGTATTTAGACAATGACAAATTCATGAAAGCGCTTAAAGCCAGTGAATTTGCAGTAGAACAATTTCCTTTTTCAGTAGAGCTTTTGATTCTCAATGCACATGTTTTAGCGAGCAACACCAAATATGATAGTGCATTACAGGTGTTGGACAGAGCAGAAAACATTCAACCTAATGACGTAGACTTATTATTGACCAAGGCGAATGTATTAAGCATTTCCAATAGAAATAAGGAAGCAATAGAATGCCTTGAAAAAGCCCTTACTTTTGCCGAAGATAGGGATGAAGTATTATTTCAAATGGGTATGGCTTATCAGCAACTTGGGAAATATGAAGAAGCCATTAAAAATTACAAAGCGGTATTAGAAGAAAACATTGATCACGAAAGTGCAATATATGAACTAGCTTACTGCCTAGATGTGACCGATCAATTGGAAGGCAGCATTGCTTATTATGAGAAATTTATTGATGCAGATCCGTATTCATACCATGCTTGGTACAATCTGGGGGTAGTCCTTCATAAACTAGGCAAATATGAAAAAGCAATAGAAGCTTATGAATATGCTGTGGCAATAGATGAGAATTTTGCTTCTGCTTATTTCAATATGGGAAACACCTACTCTGCACTGGAAAAAAACAATAAATCATTAGATGCTTTTTCTCAAACTTTAAGAATTGAAGGGCCAAGTGCTGAAGTTTTTTGCCGCATGGCGGAAACTTATGACAAATTAGATCAAGCCGACTTAGCGATAAAGTATTTCCAAAAAGCCGTAAAATTTGATTCACTCTATGATGAAGCTTATTTTGGAATGGCGCTTTGCCTTATCCAACAAGAAAAATGGATTGAAGCGGTGCATTATTCTAAAAAAGCGATAAAAATTAATAAGCATGAATCAAAGTATTGGCAAGCACTAGCCAATGCAGAGTATCAATTAGGAAATCAGAACTCTGCTATTGACGCTTACGAGGAGGCTGTAGCTCTTGATCCTGAAGAAGTTAGCCTATTTCTGGATTGGTCATTTATATTTTATGAATCGGGTGATTTAGAGATAGCCATCAACATCATTAAAGAGGGAATGGAAGATAATCCTGATGCTGCTGAGCTCTATTATAGAATGACGGCTTACCTAATTGAGTACGGTAAATACAAAGAAGCCTTTATCTTTCTGGAAAATGCATTAGTTTTGGACTTTGAAATGCATACGGTGCTTTATGAGTTCTTCCCAAGGGTGGAAACACAAAAGGCATTATTCAAAATTATAGATCAGTTCAGAAAAGATAACCAGTAAAACATGAATTACGAATTAAAAGACATCCCTGAAAGACCAGCCAAACCAAGAGATGTAGGATTTACCATGGCCATGGATAAAGGACTTAGCCTAAGAGAGGTGGAAGATTTTATTGATAGCAGTGGTGAATATACTGACATAGTGAAATTAGGATGGGCTACTTCTTATGTAACTAGCAATTTAAAAGATAAATTAGCCCTATATAAAGAAGCTGGTATTCCAACTTATTTTGGAGGCACATTATTTGAAGCTTTTGTGATCCGCGACCAGTTTGAAGATTATAGAAAGTTATTGGATAAATATGACATGCCCTTTGCAGAAGTTTCGGATGGTTCTATTGAATTGCCACATGATTTGAAATGTGAATATATTAGCAAACTTTCAGATCAAGTGACAGTGCTTTCAGAGGTGGGCTCAAAAGATGCAGAAAAAATCATCCCTCCATACCAATGGATTGACTTAATGCAAACCGAATTGGATGCAGGCGCTTGGAAAGTGATTGGAGAATCAAGAGAAGCAGGAAATGTTGGATTGTTCCGTGCCAGCGGGGAAGTTCGTTCTGGTTTGGTACAGGAAATCCTTACCAAAATTCCTTTCGAGAAAATTATCTGGGAAGCACCACAAAAAGCTCAACAAGTATATTTCATCAAATTAGTGGGTGCAAATGTGAACCTAGGAAATATTGCGCCAAATGAAGTAATTCCATTGGAAACCATTCGTTTGGGATTAAGGGGAGATACTTTCCACCACTTTTTGAATAATAAAGATTTACTTTAAAAACAGATTTTAGTGCGGTCGATTAAAGAATATTTTGTTCTGCTGTTAAAAGGCATTGCAATGGGAAGTGCAGATGTAGTGCCTGGTGTTTCAGGAGGTACAATTGCCTTTATCACAGGAATATACGATGAATTACTGAACAGCATAAAGTCAGTTGATGGCACAGCTTTCAGATTATTATTTCAATTTAAATTCAAAGATTTTTGGAGCCATATTAATGGCTCCTTTCTCATTACTTTGGTGTCAGGAATTGCCATCAGTATATTTAGCTTAGCAAAACTAATTAGTTTTCTATTAAGTGAGTATCCTGTCTTGGTCTGGTCTTTTTTCTTTGGCTTAATCATTATTTCTGCAGTATTAGTAGCCAGAGATATTGAAAAGAAAGACTGGAAAGCAATTTTAGCTGGAATCATCGGAATTTTTATTGCTTATTTTATTACTTCAGCTTCTCCTGCTCAAACTCCAGAGACCTGGTGGTTTGTACTTATTGCAGGAGCTATTGCAATTTGCGCCATGATTTTACCTGGGATTTCGGGAGCTTTCATTCTCTTGATCTTAGGAAAATATAAGTATATGTTTGATGCCATTGATTCATTTGACCTATTCACAATAGCTATATTTATAGTGGGTTGTATCATAGGACTTTTGAGCTTTGCAAGATTGATTTCCTGGTTTTTAAGAAATTATCAATCTATTACAGTTGCTGTGCTTGCTGGGTTTATGATAGGATCTTTAAACAAAGTATGGCCTTGGAAGGTAGTGGATAGCTTCAGAATCAATAGTGATGGGGAACAGGTTCCGTTATTTGATCATAATGTATTGCCAAAAGAATTTTTGATTGAAACAGGACAAGACCCACAATTAATTCAAGCATTACTTATGGCAAGCTTAGGTATTTTCATAGTAGTAGCCATAGAAAAAATTGCTTCCATTTTTAATGTAAAGAATGTGAGTAAATGAAAACCTATGGTTTAATCGGCTATCCGCTTGAACATTCTTTTTCGGGTAAATATTTTGCTGAGAAATTTGAGAAGGAAAATATCCAAAATTGCGAATATCAATTATTCCCGATTGAAAACATTCAGGAATTTGTGAATTTAAAAAAGCAGAATATTGCTGGATTAAATGTCACGATTCCTTACAAAGAACAGGTAATCCCCTATTTAGATGAATTGGATGAGCATGCCAATGCCATAGGAGCAGTAAATGTCATCCAAATTAAGAACGGAAAAACTAAAGGCTATAATTCAGATTATTATGGCTTTAAAGATTCACTTTTAGATTTCTTACCTAAAGATTTCAACTCAAAAGCACTTGTTTTGGGAACAGGCGGAGCTTCCAAAGCAATCAAACAAGTACTCGTTGATTTATCTATTTCTTTTAATATAGTTTCTAGAAAAGATGGGTTTGATTTTACTTATGCAGAATTAAATGAAAGGCCTGCAATTCTTGATGACTTCCATTTAATAATCAACACCACTCCATTAGGGACTTATCCGAATGTGGAAGAAAAGCCCGATATCCCGTATAGAGCATTAAACAATAATCATTATTTGTATGATTTGGTTTACAATCCTTCGGAAACGGCTTTTATGAAAGCTGGTCAAAATCAGGGAGCAAAGACTACGAATGGATTGGAAATGTTGATTGGACAAGCTGAGAAGTCTTGGGAGATTTGGAATCGAAGCGAACCGCAATAAGTCCAAAAGACAGCCGAAGGCTGTTATTTTTTAACCACAAAGTACCTCTAAGAATTTCGCAACTTGTCCCGTATTCATCGGGAAAGGAATACTAAGTGACAGTTAAAGCTGTTTATTAATATTTCACTTTCTAATCTAAATTTTTCATTTGTGAACTTTCCCGATTTTGTCGGGACAAGTAGTGAAAGCCTCAGTGCAACTTAGTGGTTAAATCAAATCTCAAATTTCGCTAGGTGATAGTAAGTTCCACTAGCCGGAGGCAAGAAGGAAAATATTTGTAGTCTGTCGCCATCCTCTGGACGGTGATGATTACTTGCGCCTCAGGCGCTTGATAATAAGGCTCTTCAATATATGCCCTTTATTTCTCAATTCAGAGACTGAGGCTGTTTCTTTTAACCACTCTCTAGTCCAAGCGTCTCGCTTGGATTAATTAGCTAACGGTACAAATAATTGCAGTCATAACTAAAGTCTTAGCGAGACGCTAAGACTAGGGGAGGGGAAAAAACTTCCTTGAACTTACCAATAGCGGAATTATTAACTAAACCTCTCCAAATAGCCCGTCATTTCCTCTTGAATTGCCTTGGCCTTTGCCCCAGCTGCTTTAGCAAAATCTTTCTCTGAGGAACTGTAGATAATTCCCCTGGATGAATTAACTAATAAGCCTCCATTTTCATTCAAACCATATTTTGATAACTCTTCTAAATTACCACCTTGAGCTCCAACTCCGGGAACCAATAAAAAATGGTTAGGCACAGATTTTCTGATTTCTTGAAATTCTTTAGAACGAGTAGCTCCAACTACATACATTAAGTTTTCTTTGGTTCCCCATTTTTTGGATACCTCCAGCACTTTTTGGTATAGAGTTTCCCCTGATTTCAATTCTTCAAACTGAAAATCCTTTCCACCTTCATTGGAAGTTAAAGCCAACAAAATCACCCATTTATCTTCAAATTCTAGAAATGGCTCAACAGAATCGCTTCCCATATAAGGAGCCACAGTGATGGAATCAAAATTCATTTGCTCAAAAAATGCTTTAGCATACATTTTGGAAGTATTGCCAATATCTCCTCTTTTGGCATCGGCTATGGTGAACACATCTTTCGGCAGATACTCTATAGTCTTTTGTAAACTTTCCCATCCCTTTATCCCCAACGCCTCATAAAAAGCAATATTAGGCTTGTAAGCTACTGCATAATCAATAGTAGCATCAATTATCTGCTTATTAAATTCGAATATTGGGTCTTTTTCTTTTAATAGATGTTGTGGAATTTTTTTAATATCTGTATCCAAACCCACACAGAGGTAGCTTGATTTGGATTTGATTTGATGGGCAAGTTCTTGGTAGTTCATGGTTTCATAAAAGGCTAGTAAAAAAACTATA
>QNXU01000381.1 GCA_003973485.1 Bacteroidota bacterium
AAGAACAGCTCGATTTCAAAGGACAATATTTCACTTTTAAGGATTTGGAAGGGAAGGGTAGCGTTCAGGTAAATACGCAAGAAGGCTTAAAAGATTACCAAAATAAAATCAAAAGCTGGAAAGGTAGTATTCAAAAAGCTTGTGCTAAAAATGGAATAGCTTATTGGCAATTGAATGGTCGAGAACCTATCCAAAAAGCAATATTTGAGCTATTAAATCACTTTAACCAATCATGGGTATGAATTGGCTTAATCCTATAGCGCTCTGGGGTTTAACGGCTTTGGCGGTCCCAATTCTCATCCATTTGTGGAGTAAGAATAAAACCAAGGAAATTGCTTTTGGAAGTATTCGATTTTTAAGGGAAAGCAGCACTTTGCAATCCAAAAAAATTCAACTTTCAGAGATTCCTTTATTACTAGTCCGCTTATTGATTTTGGTATTGGTGGTTTTGCTTATGGCAAAATGGGTGAATTACCAAGAAATAGAAAAACAGAAAGCTTTATTGTTGGGAGATGATTTTAAAGTACCTGAAGCCTATGCAAATGATGAAAGGCCTGTTTTTAGGACTTCTGAATTTGGAGATATGTCTAATCACTGGTATTTATTAGAAGAATTTTCAGTGCAGCATCCTGAAATTGATTCCTTAATTTATATCAATGATTTTAAGGATACAGATTTTGTAGGAGCTATTCCAAAATTAAACTTCCATTTAGAGCTTATTTCTGCCAATCAAAAGCAGAACCCACAAGAAATATGGAGTTCGGACACATTACTTATCCATTTTTATGAGCTTTCTAAAAATGTTCAGGATAAGTTTAATAAAGTATTGAAAGCTAATCAGTTATATGTCAATGAGAAAGTGGTTTTTAAAGAAGTAAATAGGGAAGAAGCTCAGTTAGTTTTCACCACTTCACCACAGAAGCTGGAAGCCAATCAAATTGTAGTGAGTGACACTCTGTCAAGCAATTATCAAATCCAGAGGAAGTACAAAAGCAGCCTATTATACCTAAATGAAAATTGGCTAAATAATCCATTGAATGAGGATATGTTTTTATTGATTGTTTCAGAATTTATAGCAATAATAGTTGAATCCAATTATCAGTACTCTTCTTATGAAATGCTTTATACTCAAAAATCAGAGGGAGTGGAAGTGGTTAAAGAAGCCAAAACCTTTGATGAGGAGCTTTTATGGCTGATTGTGTTGTTAATCCTTTTGGAAAGATATTTTAGCTACAGAAAAAAGCATGCATAAGGATTTTGAAAAATATTGGTCAAAGCTAAAAAAGCGATTTAAGCTATTGTTTGCAGCGTCCTTGGTGATTCCACTTTTGGCTGGAGTTCTATTGCTTTTGTCAATTGCGAATATTGCTCATTTAACAATTCCTTATGCCTTTTGGGTGGTATATACTGCATCAATTGCTAGTTTGCTTTTGCTGTGGAATTCAATATTATTTTGGGATAGTCAAAAGCTGATCCAGTTTCTACATCAGCAATATCCTGAATTAGAATATAGTTTGTCTATTTTCTTCAAAAAGGATTTAAATTCTTTAGAAAAATTACAGCAAACTAAAGTCATTGATCAATTACCTGCTTTACAAAAAACAACTTTCCCAATCTCTTTCAGGAATTCACTTATCTTATTGATTATAAGTAGTTTATTATATTCATCTTCATTTTTTTATCCAATAGAAAAGCCTACTGAAAATCACTTTACATCAATCGAAAATAAGGCAGAAGTGGAAGTTGACAGTGCAAATCAAAAGGCAATGGGAAATTTTGCTTATCAACTCAAAGTCTTTCCGCCAAATTATACCGCTTTGAAAAGTTTTGAATGGCAAGTGGATAAAAGAATCCCTGAAGGAAGCCGATTAGTTTTTACTAATAATGGAAATATTCATTTCGATTTACTGTGGCAAAATCAGAGCGAATTCAAGCTTACCGCAAATCAATCCAAGACATTTATCCTTAATCAATCTTCTATTTTCCAAATTACTTATCTGCAAAATGATAGTTTGATTTCATTAAACCCTCAAATATTGGAAATGAAAAGAGATGAACCTCCCATTCTCTCTACCAATTTGAAAGAAAATAGGCATGAGATAGAATGGGAAAATTTAGATAAGGATTTCAAAGTGGATTTGACTTTGGAAGATGATTACGGGATTGTCTCGACTGATATTATCATGACCTTGAGTAGAGGAGAAGGAGAGTCGGTGAGGTTTCGGGAGATGAAGCAGGCCATTTCAGGCATTTCTAATAAGCTTAGGAGGCAGCAAAAGAACGTCAGCTTACCTTTGGATACTTTTTCCTTAGAACCCGGTGATGAGCTTTATTTTTACTTTTCAGCTAAAGACAACAAAAAACCAAAATCGAATAGCGGCAAAACGGATGTCTATTTTATTTCTATTGCAGATACCACAGAATCAGATCCAGTAGAATATGAAGGCTTTGCACTAACAAATGAGGCGGAATATTTTAAAAGTCAGCGACAAATCATTATTGATACTGAAAAACTACTAGCAGATCAAAATCAAATTACTCAAGAGGAATTTGAGCAAAGAAGCAATTCCATAGGAGCAGATCAAAAGTTGTTACGGTTACGATATGGAGTGTTTTTGGGTGAAGAGTATGAAACAACAGGCGGATTAGGTGAAGTTGACCATTCAGGTCACGATCATGGCGGTATAGAAGGTGAAGAGGATGAACACGAAGGTCATGATCACGAAGAACAGGAATCTGAAAGTAAATTCTCCAATCCGATTTATAATGAAACGCCAGAATTGGAGGCTTATGTGCATGCTCATGATGAATCGGAATTATCCACTTTTTTAGATGCTAATGTAAAAGCCAAATTAAAAGCTGCTCTCACCAATATGTGGGAAGCTGAGCTATATTTAAGAACTTACAAGCCAAAAGAGGCACTTCCTTATGAGTATGAAGCACTTAAACTGATAAAGGAAGTAAAGAGAGCCTCTAGGATTTATGTTGAACGAATGGGCTTTGAGCCACCGCCAATTGATGAGGAGAAAAAACGACTTACTGGTGATTTGGATAAAATTGATTCACAAACCACAGAAGATGAGTTGCAAGAACAGACTTTTGAAGAGAAACTAGCTGATACTTATTCTGATCTTAAAGCTGCCTATCAACTAGGGGATTTTGAAAAAGCAGAGGCGTTATTAGATGAATTTACAGATGATTTAGTTTCTAAAATCACTGCGGAACCTGTGCGCTATGGAAGTTTGTTGGCTGCTGTCAAGCAATTTCAAAATACGAAATCACAACGCAGTCTAAAGGATGTTTTAATCATTATGGAAGATATGCTGCCAGTATCCGTTTTAAGGGATGCTACTGCAGACAAAAGCTTAAAAACCTCCTTGCATAAAACCTATTATGACTTGCTGAATGAATGATTTGATGAAAAATATCGGCTGGGAAAATAGTGTTGAGGTTTGGCATGTTGCTATCCTTGCAGTAGCATTTATGATTGCTTTCGTATGGGAAATCAGAAAGCAAAAGCCTCGTAAACCCTTTAGAATAATAGCTTTATTTTTTGGTTTTATCTCTCTGTATATCATTTATTTATCCCCCTTCATTTTAACTGAAAAACCTCAAAAACCTGTTTTGCTGATTGGGCAAAATATATCAGAAAATAAGATTGATTCATTAGAAATTGAATATGATTTAGAAGCCTTTCAAAAGCTGTCAAATTCGAAATTCTTGAAAGTGGGGACTGGGCAGCAGATGACTTTAGCAGAACTCGATTATCAGATTGATACCGCTTTTGTCTATGGTTATCTCCCACAACTAAATCCTGCTTATTTTCAAGTCCGAGAAGAAATTGAAATAGAAAAGAAGTTAAATATTGATTATCCAAAGTCCATTGCTCTAGATGATAGTTTAAGTATAATTATTCAAAATCATAGTAAGCAAGAAGTCCATGTCTCAGCTGTTATTGGAAATGATAGTATTTCAAAATCAATTCCAAGAGAAAGTCAAAGCCATATTTCAATTTTACCAAAATCATCTGGATACATCTTATCAGAAATTAGCACAGAAAAAGAAGAGTATAACTTTGCTGTTAAAGTAGAAAAAGCAGAGCATTATGTCATCCAAATCTTGGCTGCCACACCGGATTTTGAATGGAAATTTTTGGGAGATTATTTAAAATCTAAGGAGCATTCTGTTTATCAGAAAACACAAATCTCTAAAGGAAAATTTAAATCTAGTTTTATCAATTGGCATGATTCATTGCAATTTAACAGGGGAGTTGCTAAGGATTTAAAAGTCCTGTTTGCTGATGCAAAAGCTTGGGAAGATTTACCTCAAAATCTTAAAAATCAATATTTGAAAAAGTTGAAGGAAAATAGAGGTAGTTTAATTTTTAGAACGAACCCAAATAGTCAAATTCAGCTTAGTTTAGACAAGTCTAAACCTACTAATATTTTTAGTACAAGTGATAATTTACTTGAGCAAAGTGATTATAACTATTTGCAATTCAATAATCTATATCAATTAGATGAAGTGTCTCAAAACACTGTTTTCAGATTGGTAAAACCTGATTTGATTTATGGCGTGATTAACTTTCAAAATAGTTTTCAGCTAAAATTATCAGGAAATAATGAAGAATATGAACAAATTTGGAGCCCGGTTTTTAGTCATTTGATAAGAAAATCAACTGAGCTTTTTTATGATAAATCTGAGTGGGCGATGCAATACCAGCCTTTCTTTTTCAGACTTTGGTCCGAGGAAAAACATGAAGGAATTTCAATCTTTAATCTTAAAAATGATACTGTCCAATTAAAATTAAAGCCTGATCATATTTATCCCGAAAGACAGCATTTCATGTTTTACCCGAAAACAGATGGTTGGCATTTTATCAATCTAAAAAATCAAGAAGAACCCATTCCATTTTATGTTCAGTCCGAAGCTCAAATAAATCAATCAGAATTCTTAAGTAATTACAATTATGATTACTTAAATTATCTTAATTTTGAAGTTTCGAATACACGAGAGAAAGAGGAGATCTACAATCAAGAATCCATAACATTATGGTTCTTTTTTCTGTTCCTATTGTGTGTTGGTTATTTATGGATTGAAGATAAAATTACCTAAAATGAAGCTAAACTTTTTGATGTTATGCGTTGTATTTTTTAGTACACCAGCTTTAGCTCAATACAATAGCGAATCACAAAATTTACCTGAGTCTATTTCAATAAATCAATCCATTGATTTACTTTCCGCTTACATTCAAAGAGAAAGTGTTTCAGGCAACGAAAAGGAAGCCGCCATTTTCATTGAAGATTATATTTTAACTACTGATTTACATCTAAAAGTATTTTCTGATTTTTCTGATAACTACAATCTTTCGGCTTCACTTTATCCCTTAAGTAGCGGGAAGCCTAATATTGTACTTCAAAGCCACATTGATGTTGTGCCAGTTGAAGACTTGGATGACTGGGAACATGATCCTTACAGTGGTCATTTTGATGGTGAGTATATTCATGTTGCATTATATGATCCATTAGATATTGATGCTATGGACGATTTAGAAAAAACAATAGCAATTAAACCACTAAAAATATTTTT